>NZ_FNNG01000007.1:0-76808 GCF_900106765.1 Tepidimicrobium xylanilyticum | reverse complement strand
ATATTCTTCTGGGACCCCTTGGAAGCTCAACCCCATGATCCAGATGTAAAGGCCTTACTTAGAATAGCCGTATTATACGATATTCCTGTTGCAACTAATCGGTCTACAGCAGATTTTTTACTTACCTCTCCTTTGATGGAAGAAGAATATGAGAGAATGGTAATAGATTTTTCTAAAAGGATGGATAGGGTAAAAAAGATTAAACAGCCTTAGCTCAATGGAATGTTGAGCATTAGCTGTTTAATACAATTATTATAATAACAATGTATATTTGATAAGGTATTGTCTGTTATTTATAAGAAACCAATTGTTCATGTACTACCTATATATAATTTCAAGATTTTCAAATACAAGAATTCTATTATAGTTTATTAAAAATTGAATAAGCTGGATTTAGCCATAGGTGATATAAAATTAATTATAGCCTTAATCTAGAAATTATTTTTAATCATTATCTTGCTGTCCTTGAAATGGTTAAAGACACATCTCTACGAACAGTTTCACGATAAAAAGGATTGTAAACATCAAACAATCCAGTTAAATACTTTGTATCCTGCACCTATATTTATTATTATACCTCTACCTTCGTTGAATAAATCATAAGAAGGAGTTACTTCGTATATTTTGCTTTGACTTAATGAATACCCTAATCTAACATTTCTAAGCTCCAATAAAGGTGGATAATCTAATTCTTCTCCAGTAAATTTATCTATTAGACGAGATTCTTGGAATTTTATAAAAGCACTAATATCTCCATCAGCTCTAAAATTACCTACCATTCTAATATGTGCAGTTTCTCTAACTTCCCTATTCATCCATCTATAATCAATACCTACAATAGTCCCAGTAGCAGCATCAATAATAGAATCTTTTTCATAAGATTCTAATACAAATATATTAGGTTTTGAATATTTTACAAACCACCAAATATTTTCTATATTTGGTTCATCCATAGTTTCAATATCATTAAATAGTACGTCGAATTCATTGTTAACGGGTATTTCTATAATTAAAAAGCTATTATTAGATATATCCTCTAAATAAAGATTTAAATGGCTAGTTAATTGATAACCTCCTTCAAAAGGTATAAATCCACTCCAACCTTTATTTATTGATGCATGTATTAAATTATAATTATCAGAATAACCATCAATGTAGATAATCTGCTTATTGTCTCTGATAGCTTTTGCTATACCTTCTACATGTACAATTTTTTCGAGGCTATCAATTTTAATATCCAAGCGTATTGTTTTGGAGTTTTTATTGTACTCTATATTTATAATTTCTGCTTTGTTTTGCTGTTCTATATCTAATAAATTATTTTGAACTAATTGTTCTAAGTCTTGACTGTTTTTTATATTAGGCATCCTTAATATTTTTGCATTTTTTTCAAAACTACTAGCGCTTACCGTTCCGTTGAGAAATAACACCAAAATTAATATTAAACCTAATACCCCCCTGGTTATTATTTTGAAAAATACCTTCATACAAGACCCTCCTTACCCCAAAATGATATTAATTGAAATTATTGTATATAAATGGTAATATATATTTGTAAATATGTTAAGAAAATATATGAAAATTTTAAAAGAGGTGGTATTATATGTTGGTGACAAAAAACAAATATGATTTTAAAAAAATTATACTTGCTATGGCCATCCTATACCTATTAATAAGTTCTTTAAGGTACAAATCTGAATATATTAAACTTATAAACTACAACTATAAACAAGCTCACCGTTTAGCAGAAAAAAGATATACTGAACTATCTGATATGGACTATGCTGATTATGATTTCGATCAATTTATAGAGGATGTAGGATATATTGGAGGTATTGATAAAAAGTTTTTTAGTGATATAAGGTTAAGGAAAAAAGACTTTAAAAGTTTATATGGTATTATTAGTTTTAGCAATTATAAGTACGGGGATTTAACAGGAGAGTTGAAAGAACAAATAGATTGGAATGACGATGTAAAAAAGTTAGTTTGTGAAACTTTTAAAGAATATTTTTATATTATAAAAGAAAGTACAAATAAAGAAATAGGTTTTTTTACTTCTTTTTTTATCATAAACAAGGATTATAAAAAAATTACTGATGATATCAACAAAGTAGCTGATATTAAAAAAGAAAAGTTATATAAGCTCTTATTTGAAGGAATATTATAAGGAGGAGAAAATGAAAAGGATAAAAGTTTTTCATTTACTAATCCTCTTATTACTTCTTTTTATTATACTGAATGGATACTATGACAAATATTTACTATGTCAAATTATAGATTTTGAATATAGAACGTATCATAGTATAGGGAAGAATATATATGAAAGGCTTTTAGAATATAAACCTAATCAATCTATGAGTAAGGAAGATATAAATCTTATTTTTGATTATCTGAATAAATTAATCTATATAGATTATTCTCTTGATATGGTTTCTATCAATGAAGGAAGGAGAGCTTATTTTTTTGGAAGGTTATTACAAAATGAATTAGATTCTAAAGGTCTATCTGAAGGGGATTACCCACTTTTTTATAAGTTACTTAACAATATCAAAATAGATATATCCAACGAAGAAAAGCTAACCATTGATAATAAGGGTTTAATAGCATTAAAAGAAATTTCTTATCTTATTATGAATGAATACGATATTAATATAAATCTCCTTAGTCCCAAATATATGCTTATTAGGCCTTATAATAGGGTTAATGAAGAATCAATAGAAATATATAAAATGTATTATAATGATTAGTATATATACTACTTAGTAGATGGAATTAGGGATAATAAATTGTGGTATGTTGGTAGTTTTTTATTTGAGGAGGTTCAATATGAGAGAAGTTGATTATATCACTAAGAAAATGAAGAAACAAAAGCGCATAGCCCTAATCGCTCATGATAATAGAAAGAAGGACCTAATAGAATAGGTTAGGGAAAATAAGGGGAAGTTAGGCAGGCACTTTTTATGTGGAACGGGGACAACTACTAGCTTAATATCGGATATGGTAAAATTACCAGTCCATGCTTATAAATCTGGACCTTTAGGAGGAGACCAGCAAATAGGTGCACGAATAGCAGAGGGGGATATAGACTTTTTAATATTCTTCTGGGACCCCTTGGAAGCTTAACCCCATGATCCAGATGTAAAGGCCTTACTTAGAATAGCCGTATTATACGATATTCCTGTTGCAACCAATCAATCCACAGCAGATTTTCTGCTTACTTCTTCTTTGATGGATGGTGAATATGAGAGAAGAATAATAGATTTTTCTAAAAGGATGGATAGGGGTATATATTAAGGGACTTAAAGCTAAAAGCCTTAAGTCCCTTAATATTATGCAAGTCTTGAATAGTATTCAATTACTAATTGGTCGTCAATTTCAATTGGTACTTCTTCTCTTTCTGGATATCGAATCAGCTTACCGGAAAAACTAGACTCATCTTTTTCTAGATAAGGATACATATTAGGGAAGGAAGAGAGGAAGTTCTCTCTAAACAATTCAACATTTCTCGATCTTTCCTTTAATGAAATTTCATCTCCTATATTTACCCTATATGAAGGAATGTCTACCTTTTTACCGTTAACCCTAATATGACCGTGTACTACCATCTGTCTTGCTTGCCTTATAGATGAGGCAAAGCCTAATCTATATACTATATTGTCCAATCTGGTTTCTAGTATTCTAATTAGTGTTTCGCCTGTTTGTCCCTTTGCTTTTTTAGCTTCCCTTACATATCCTTTAAATTGTTTTTCCATAACTCCATAATAGGCTCTTAATCTTTGTTTTTCCAGCAATTGCATACCGTAGGCAGATAGCTTTTTATCCGCTCTAGAACTACCTTTTTTTGCTCTATTCATGGCCTTTGGATGGCCACAAACATTTAATCCTAGCCTTCTACATTCCTTAAATCTAGGATTCATCTTTTTTGCCAAAATTATCATCTCCATATTATAGATTTGCCGCGATAATTTTAAGCCGATTTATAGTATACCATAAAAGGGGAAGATTGTAAATGATAATTATTATCATTTACAATTGGTTTTTTGAACTATGTTGACATAAACTAGTGTATATATGTTTTTTTTTAGAATATAGGGGAATATATTAGTATGAATGATGGATTTGGCGGAATAGTAAATTTATGGAGGTGGTACCTTGATATCCAGCTTTATGAAAAAATATTTTATTAAACAGAAGATGATGAGAATAGTCATCTTATCCTTAATTCCTGTAATTCTTTCCTCTATTTACTTCTTTGGATGGAGATCTTTAGTTCTGCTGTTTTGGGTTACCTTATTTGGTCTTGGGACTGAATGGATTTATGAAAAAATCCAAGGAAAGAAAGTATCTGAAGCAGTTTTTGTAACCTGCATACTTTATGCATTAACTCTTCCACCCAGTACTCCTATATGGATTGCAGTAGTAGGAATAATATTTGGAGTATTTTTTGGGAAAGAGGTATTTGGGGGGTTTGGCAAGAATCTATTTAATCCTGCATTAGTAGCCAGAGCTTTTGTCTATGTGACATTTCCTGAACCTTTGACTATCCATTGGTCAAAAGCAGCTACTGGTTTTCCTGGGGGATTTGCTACATATATTACCGAAACCATTGATGTTGTCTCTCAAGCTACCCCAATGCTAATTTTTAGAGAAACTGGTCAAATGATTTCCCTATCTAAGTTGTTTATTGGCAACGTTTCCGGTTCCTTAGGAGAAACCAGTGCTATTTTAATTATTTTGGCTGGAATTTATCTGCTATTAAAAAAAGTGGCAGCCTGGCAGACTATGGCAGGGGTATTGATAGGATTTACAAGTTTGAGTGGCATGTTGTATCTTCTAGGTAATCCGCAAATTCCCAATCCAATTTTTGGAATATTATCAGGAGGCTTTTTATTTGGGACTGTGTTCATGGCTACAGACCCAGTTTCTTCTCCTAGAACCAAGGAAGGCAAATTCATATATGGCTTTTTGGTAGGTATAGTTACGGTGATAATTAGGGGCTATGCTTTATTTGCTGGTGGTATGATGTTTGCCATATTAATTGGGAATATCTTTGCTCCAATCATAGATGAGGGAGTAAATTATATTAAGAAGATCAGGAAAGAGGGCGAGAAAGAGGTGACAGCATGAAAAAATCCTTTAGCTATCCAATTCTTTTCATGGTCATAATTACCGCCTTTTTTACCCTGATATTGGCTTACCTAAATTATGCTACAGCAGATGTAATAGCCTTAAATGAAGAAACGGAATTGAGGAGGACTTTACTCTATGTATTCGATATCGACCTACCTTCTGATGATCCCAAGGAAATTGAAAGGATTTTTAATCAATATATTGAGGAAACGGAAGAAAAAGGTATATATGTGGCAAAAGAAGGGGACCAAGTAATCGGATACGCCTTTCCAGTTGGAGGATCAGCCCTGTGGGGTACAGTCCAAGGATATGCTGCAGTATCGGCAGACTATAGCAGACTATTGGGAATAGATTTTACTCACCACAGCGAGACGCCAGGATTAGGTGGTCGGATATCGGAAGATTGGTTTAAGGAACAATTTAGGGGGCTGGATTTAACTGAAGCTGAAGGAGGAGAGTATATTATATTTAGACCTGCTCCTAGGGGAAATGTAGATGCCATTGCTGGAGCTACTCAAACCTCTAATTCGGTAGTTAATTTCTTAAATGAGGATATATTTGAATTCATCAGTAAAAGAGGAGGGGGAGAATAGATGGCAGGTGATAGTCCAAAGAAGATTTTTAAAATGGGCTTATGGGATGATAATCCCGTTTTTAAACAGATTATTGGAATATGTTCTTCTTTAGCCGTTACAAATCTAATGATAAATTCATTAATAATGGGCTTGGGTTTAATATTTGTTACGGCCTTATCATCTCTAACGGTTTCTATTATAAGGCAGTTTACTCCAAAACACATTAGGATGATGGTCCAAGTACTTATTATTTCTGTGTATGTAATAATAGTGGATATATTTTTAAAAGCCTACTTGCCAGAAATGAGTAAGGCTTTAGGTCCTTATGTAGGGTTAATTATTACCAACTGTATAATCATGGGAAGATGCGAGGGCTATGCCCAAAACAACCCTCCTCTACCATCCTTCTTAGATGGAATAGCTTCTGGCTTAGGATATACCATAGTGTTATTAGTTATTGCCTTTATCAGAGAACTATTTGGATTCGGAACAATTTTTGGATATAGGGTGTTTGGAGATTGGTGGACCAACTGGACCATAATGGTAATGCCTCCAGCAGCCTTCTTCATACTGGGAGTTATCGTTTGGTGGGCTAGAAGTAAGGAGTCAGAGGAGAAGAAAGAAGGGGGTGCAGTTAACTGATGATAGAACTTAATCCTTTAGTCATATTCTTTGCAGCCATATTTACAAACAATATGATATTTAGCTATTTCCTTGGAATGTGTTCCTTTATTGCAGTGTCCAACGAAATACCTACATCTTTTGGATTAGGGCAGGCAGTGACCTTTGTATTGACCTTTACCACCATATTGAATTACTTCATCTACCATAATATATTAGTGCCTTTAAATCTAGAGTACCTAAGGTTTATCGTATTCATCATAAGTATTGCAGCCTTTGTCCAGCTACTGGAGATGATAGTTGAAAGGTATTTCCCAAACCTTTACTACGCCTTAGGAATTTTTCTACCTCTTATTACTGTTAACTGTGCCATATTAGGGGTTTCCTTATTCATGGTAATTAGACAATATACCTTCTTACAATCGGTAGGATTTGCTGTAGGTTCAGGACTGGGATGGACATTAGCTATAGTGGCTATGGCAGGTGCAAGGAAGAGGATTAGAAACAATAAATTGCTAAAGGGCTTAGAAGGTCCGGGAATTACCCTTATTATAACAGGGCTTATGGCTTTAGCCTTTGTAGGTTTTTCCGGCATAGTACAGATTCAATAGGGGGGATAGTGTGAATACTATAGTAATTACCACCGTTACCGTTACCGCCTTTACCGGCCTCTTGGCCTTACTTTTAACTATTGCAGACCGGACTGTGGCCAATTATGGGGAGAAGAAGTTAATCATAAATGAGGATAAGAAATATATAGTTGATGGGGGGAATACCTTACTGGCAACTCTAATTAATGAAAAGATATTCATACCTTCTGCCTGTGGTGGCAAGGGAACTTGTGGCTACTGTAAGGTAAAAGTAGTGGAGGGTGGCGGACCTGTATTGCCTACCGAACTACCCTGGCTTACTAAAGATGAGTTGGAAGAAAGTATTAGGCTTTCCTGCCAGTGCAAGATAAAAGAGGATATGAAGATAGAAATCCCCGAAGAATTATTTAATGTAAGGGAATACGAGGTAAGGGTAGAATCTATAGAAGATATGACTCCTGTGATAAAGAAATTAAGGTTAAGATTTAAAGAAGGAGAGGAGATCAACTTTAAGCCCGGTCAATATATCCAACTTAAGGCTCCAAAATATGAAGGAAACGATGAAGAGGTTTATAGGGCCTATTCTATAGCTTCACCTCCTTCTGAGAAAAGCTATATAGATTTGATTATAGGATATGTGCCCAATGGAATAGCTACTACCTATGTTCATAAACATTTAAAAGTAGGTGATACAGTCCATATAAATGGTCCTTATGGAGATTTCTATTACAGGGATAAATATGATAACGAGATGATTTTAGTGGCAGTGGGAACTGGGATGGCCCCAATTCTTTCAATACTTTACCATATGAGGGATGAGAATATCAAGCGGAA
The DNA here is from genome assembly GCF_900106765.1 of Tepidimicrobium xylanilyticum. Classification (NCBI taxonomy): domain Bacteria; kingdom Bacillati; phylum Bacillota; class Tissierellia; order Tissierellales; family Tepidimicrobiaceae; genus Tepidimicrobium; species Tepidimicrobium xylanilyticum. Next base: position 69,058 of record NZ_FNNG01000007.1, on the reverse strand, counting down.
GGCTAGGTTTTACTTTGGAGCTAGGACTCCGGAGGATTTATTCCTGTTGGATGAATTGAGGGAGTTAGAAGAGACCCTATATGATTTTAAGTTCATTCCAACCCTTTCACGAGCCCTAGATGAACACAATTGGACTGGAGAGAGGGGAAGGGTGAATGTACTCTTAGACAAGCACATCAAGGATCCAAAGGATAGGGAGGCTTATCTGTGCGGCAGCCCTGCTATGATAGATACGGTAGTAGCCTTATTAAAGGAAAAGGGAATCCTTGAAGAGGATATCCTGTATGATAAGTTCTAGAACTTTTAAAAGGGGCATAATGGACTGCCCCTTTTATTTTTGTAAATTATGAAACTATTTTAGCTTTAAGAATATATTGATAATGAATATATTCTTAAGGAGTGATAGGATGAAACATATATCCATAGTAGATTATGGAGATTGTAATGTGGAGGAAAAGATCAACCAATGGATTTTAGAAAATGAAGAAAGGCTACTTGAAATAGTGGATATTGAGTATATAGAACAAGGAAACATGTATTTAGCTACTATTACCTATTTGGAAAGGGAATAGCTAGTAATATAAAATATTTCAAGCTTGGCAAAAATATTGGATAGGGTGTAGAGATGTGCTATAATATTTAAAAAACTCGAGGTGATAGGATGGAAAGAACGTTTATAATGATTAAGCCCGATGGAGTGGAAAGGAAGCTTTTAGGAGAAATAATTAGCAGAATAGAGAAAAAGGGGTTTAGGATCATACGAGCAAAGCTATTCCAGCCTGATAGAGAGCTGGTAGAAGAACATTACATAGAGCATAAGGATAAGCCTTTTTTTGAAGAGATAGTTGAGTACATTACCAGAGGATCCGTTATGGCTATGGAGGTAGAAGGGGATTCAGCCATTGAGATGATGAGAAATATGATAGGAGCCACAGACCCTAAAAAAGCCTTACCAGGGACTATTAGAGGGGATTTTGCCTATTCTATATCTGAAAATATTATCCATGGTTCAGATTCTAAGGAGAGTGCTAAAAGGGAATTAAAACTTTGGTTTGGATAATTAGTAGGAAAAGTTTCTTAGAAATTTTCATTTTCTAAGAAGCTTTTTTATTTAAAATAATTATTTCGACTATCTAAGTACTTTCCCAAAATACATAATGGTGCTATAATATAAGTATTAAAGCAGCGATAATGGATGGAGGTAGAATTCATGGCAAAAATAGACAGAAAAGAGTTGATACTTAATGGGAATATGTATAAAGCAATTACCATAATATCTTTGCCCTTAATGGTGAATAATTTTATCCAAACCTTGTATAATTTGGCTGATGCTATCTGGGTTAGCAAGTTGGGCTCAGTACAATTTGCTGCTACATCTTTTGTATGGCCTGTAATATTTTTATTCATATCTTTAGGAATAGGTATATCGGTTGCAGGGGCTTCCATATTGTCCCAATTAATTGGAGCATCGGAACATGATGAAGCCAATAAGTATGCTAGTCAATTAATAATATTATCTTTAATATTTTCTCTTTTTTTTGCACTTATAGGCTATGGATTAAGTCCCCATATTATAAAACTGATGGGGGGAACTGGTGATTTAGCCATATATAGCAATATTTACCTAAAAATTTGCTTCCTTGGATTTCCTTTTGTATTCTTTTTTTATAATTTTGATTCCATAATGACAGCTCAGGGGAATACATTGATTCCTACCATTTTAAGCGCTATAAGCACATTAATGAATGTGATATTAGATCCAATTTTTATATTTCATTTTGGAATGGGGGTAGCTGGAGCTGCTATAGCTACGGTAATCTCCCAAGCATTGTTAGCTTTAGCTGGTTTAATAGTACTGAGAAAATATTCTCCAATTATCCAGCTTAGCTTAAAGGGCTTTAAATTCAAAAAAACTATGATTAAAAAGATCTTAGAAGTTGGATTACCTGCTAGTGTTGGTCAATCGGGGGCTGCATTGGGATTTATAGTTTTAAATAGCTTTATTGCTTCATATGGAACTGCTACATTAGCAGCTTTTGCTATGGTCAATAGAATAACTTCCTTGATAATGCAACCTCCTATGGGTATTGGGGCAGGCTTAACATCCATTGTGGGTCAAAATATGGGAGCAAACCAAATGGATAGGGTGGAAGAAGCTTTCAAAAAAGCCGTTAAGCTTACTTTGGCTTTATCCTTAGTAGGTGCTGTATTAATATTATGGAAGGATATGGAGACAATTAATATATTTATGAGTTCTGAAAGGGATGTGGAAGTTATAAATCAGGGGCTGTCTTATTTAAGACAGGTAGCTATAACCATACCGCTTATGGGGCTATTCAGCATATTCCAAGGACTATTTCAAGGATCTGGTCATACAAAATACTCTATGGCTATGGAGGTTGGCAGGCTTTGGTTTATAAGAATTCCTATGATTCAGATTTTTAAGTATTCAACCAACCTTGGCCCTGAAGGGATATGGATTGCCATGAGTTCTAGTAATTTTTTGATATGCGTATATGGCTATATGGTTTATAGAAGTAACAAATGGCAAAGGAGAATAATTAAGGCAGGACATTGATTAGGTAAATATATAAAAATATTTATACTAGGTGTATAATAAGAGAGAAACAAAAAGACGAGGAGTGGTAGTATGATAAAAAGCATAAAAACGAATTTAGATGTTATAGAAGCTATGCTTTATTATTGGCAAGCAACTAGCGAAAAGGAAAAGGTGGGGGAATCTTATATTCTCAGCATAGGCGACTTTCCTGAGATGAAATATGTTTATGGAGATGAATTCGATAAGGAATCGGTAAGGAAGGTACTAAGTGCAATTTCCAATAGGGAAATTCTAAATAGTGAAAGCAAAAAAGAAAGAAAATTTTGGAATAACAATATGTGGATGCTAGAGGATTTAGAATTTACTAATATGATGATTCGACCACTGAAAGTATTAAATTTAAACCAAATGGTCGATAGATTAAATAGTTTAAATCCAGATAAGGATTTTGAGCAAATAGAAGTAATTTTTGTTCCTGGTCATATGGATGAATATATCATTGATAAAAACAAATTGGTAATCAATTTTTTTAGAGTAATGCCAGATCTATATGAGGAAGGCAAGGTAAGAATAGGAGATAAGGACCTATTAGACTATTTGGAGGAGAAGTTAGTAAAGTTAGTCAACAGCTAAAAACTTCCTGCCCTGATTTAGGGTAGGAAGTTTCATGTTTTACAATATTGCTTTAATGGCATAATATGAATATAATTTAAATAACGAAAAAGTATAATATGTGAGCATAATTTAATGAATGTTAAAAACTATTAAGCCAAGTTTAGGAGTGATATATTGAAAACTTTAAAACAATTTTCTTTAATACTTATAATACTATTTATTGCCCAAATATTACAACAAAGATATAGCTTACCTATTCCAGGAACCATATTGGGAATGATGATATTATTACTATTATTAATAACTAGAATAATGAAGCTGGAAAGGGTGGAAAAGGTATCTAACGTATTATTAGAACATTTGACATTATTCTTTGTACCATCGGTTGTAGGCATAATGAATTTATTCGATAAAGTAAAGGACCTCTGGATTTATCTATTTATTACACTGCTTACTTCAACTATGGTAGTAATTGCGGTTACTGGGCTAACAGTCCAAATTTTAGATAAATACAGAGTCAATAAAGAGAAGAGGGGAGCATAAATATGGTAGAATATTTTAATACTCCATTGTTCGGAACTACTCTATCCATAACAGCCTTTGTAATAGGAATGTATATACATAGGAAGAGTAAAATAGCAATTTTTAATCCTTTACTAATATCTGCTATAATAATCATATGCTTTTTATCCTATTTTAACATAGATTACGAAACCTATAATAAAGGAGGAAGCATTATAAGCTTTTTCATTGCACCAGCTACAGTAACCTTGGCAGTGCCATTATATAAAAATATTAGGTTGTTGAAGGAAAGATGGAAAACCATAATAATTGGGATTACCGTTGGCAGTTTAGCGGGGCTATTTACCATATTTGCATTGAGCAAACTATTTAAAATAGACCATGTAATTATGATTTCTATGCTTCCTAAATCGACTACTACAGCTATTTCCATGGAAATAGCTGAACAAATAGGAGGTATACCTACTTTGGCTGTGGCTTTTACTGCTGTTGCTGGGATAAGCGGAAATCTTATAGGGGAATATGTTTTTAAAATATTTAAGATAGAGGATAAAGTATCTAAAGGGGTGGCTTTAGGGACAGCATCTCATGCAGTAGGAACTGCTAAAGCTATGGAATTGGGAGAAACTGAAGGTGCTTTATCGTCTTTATCCATAGGAGTTGCTGGTATCATTAGTGTATTTTTGATTCCTTGGTTTATAAGTTTATTGACATAAAGTGAAGGAGAATGTATGGTGAAAAAAGAGATAAAAAATTGGATATTTGATATAGGATTTGTATTATTATTGGCGATTGGAATTAATTATTTAATAACTGGTACAAAAGTTCAAGGCAACTCAATGGCTCCAACTTTAAATCATGGGGACCTACTGATTATGTTAAATAGCAAAAAAATCGATAGAGGAGATATAGTAATAATAGATACTGATATGGAGGTATCTGCCAAAGATTTGGAAGAGTTAAATATTTTAACTAGGTTGAAAATGGGAAAAACTAAGGAAATAGTTAAGCGGGTAATAGCCATAGAAGGAGATAGCCTAATAATCAAGGATGGAAAAGTTCTAGTGAATGGACAGGAATTGGAGGAAAACTATATTAATGGTAAAAATACTTGGGGCGATATAGATGTCGATAGAATTCCTGAGAACAAAATATTTGTTATGGGAGATAATAGAGATAGGAGCTTAGATAGTAGGGATAGTCAGATAGGTCTGGTAGACTTAGAAGATGTTAAAGGGAAAATAGTTTTACGTTTGTATCCGTTTAATAAGTTTGGAATAATCAAATAAAGGAGGGAAACTAATGAAAGAGATAGTATTGGCAGGTGGGTGCTTTTGGGGAGTAGAGGAGTATTTCTCAAGAATCGATGGTGTAATTGAGACTAAGGTAGGTTATGCAAATGGGAATACTGAAAATCCTACTTATGAAGAGGTATGTACCAATACTACTGGTCATGCAGAAGCTTGTCATGTAAAATACGATGAAACGGTATTACCCTTGGAGGAGCTACTCAATCGTTTTTGGAGAATAATCGACCCTACACTATTGAATCGCCAGGGACCAGATATAGGTAGTCAGTATAGGACGGGGATATATTACATGGAGGAAGAGGACCTACCTACCATAATGAAGACCTTTGAAGAACAGAAGAAAAAGTACGATAAGCCAATAGTGACGGAAGTAGAGCCTTTAAAGGTCTTTTATGAGGCTGAAGAATATCATCAAAAATACCTTAAGAAGAATCCTAACGGCTATTGCCATATAGATTTAAATGCTTAATAGCTAAACCAATTCCCTTTGGCAGGTTTGCCAAAGGGAATTTGTTATTTAAATAGCCCTTTTATAATATCCAAATTCAATTCATTGAAATTACCTATTACTAAATCGGCTTCCGATAGGTCTTGATTGCCAGAATTTAAATTTTTTAGGCCAATACACCTCATTCCTGCAGCCTTTGCAGCCTTTACTCCATTACGGGCATCTTCTATTACTAAACAGGAAGCTGGAGGGATGCCTAGTTTTTCAGCAGCAGTTAAAAATATTTCTGGATCTGGTTTCCCCCTTTTTACATCATCGGCACTTACAAAGACCTTGATATAATCCTTCAAATCAAATTTTTCTGCAATTGCTTCTATCGCTATTTTATTGTTCGAAGAAGCTAAAGCTACTGGATAACTCTGTTCATGTAATGTTAACAGGAATTCTTTGAAGTTTTCCACCATAGGGATTTCATCTAGATTCTCTAAGAAACGTTCCAATTTCATTTTTATCATTTCATCTACAGAAGGGGTTATGTTGTATTTTTCTTTGATTGTTTTCCACATCTGATATTCTGTAACACCAACAAAAGAATCTACTTCTTTTTTTGTAATATCCACCCCTAATTCCTTGAGCAATTCTTTTTCTACCCTAAAGTGTAAAGGTTGACTATCAACAATCACTCCATCCATATCAAAAATTACTGCTTTCAAAGTATCTCTCCTTTGTACTATTATTTCTCTAAATGAATATACACTATATAGAAGATTATGTCAAAGGTATTAATAGAAAGCTATTATTGTTTTAATATGTCACTATTTGATTTAGACAAGTTAACTTTAACTAGCCTTTGTAATCTTTAAATTTATTGGATATTATGAAGTCAAAGATTATCGTTAATAAAATCACAAAAAGAAGAGGAAATCCATTTTATTAGATAGGGGTAGTAAGGAAATATTAACTATGCTTGCAGAAAATAAAGAGCCATTAATCGCTATTTATATTGGAAGGGAATTCAATGTAAGTTTTCGGACTATTAAAACGTATATGGTGGAAACCGAAGATTATTTAAAAAACCATGGATTTAAATTAGTTCTAAATCTAAGGTACGTAATGAAGATAGAAGACAGTCCTATTAATTAAAATTAGATTGTTTGCTTGGAGGTATTTTTTATGTTTGATTTATACATCCCTTTTTAATATAATATCTTATGTTATTCAAATAGTAGATGTTCGAAAATTGTCAATTAATGTAGTCCGAAAGTATGAAATATTCTATAATCTTTCAAACTATTGACACTATATATTGAGGTTTGATAATATAAAAGATGCAATATATTGTGAGTTTTGCATGTGGGAGGTAGTGGACTTGATTACTAAGATTAAAAAAAGGGATGGCAGAGAAGTACCTTTTAATATGGAGAAAATCGCTAATGCAATTTTTAAAGCAGCCCAGGCAGTTGGGGGGCAGAATTATGAAACAGCTCTTAAGCTTGCAGAGGAAGTAACCTTACTACTGAATGAAAAATATAAGGATAGTATACCTGGAGTTGAGGATATACAGGATATAGTTGAAAAGGTCCTTATTGAGAAGGGGCATGCCAAAACAGCTAAGGAGTATATATTATATAGAGCGGAGAGAACCAGAATTAGGGAAATGAATACCAGACTTATGAAGGTTTATGAAGATCTAACCTTTAAGGATGCAAAGGATGTGGATTTAAAAAGAGAAAATGCAAATATAGATGGAAATACTGCTATGGGAACCATGCTTAAATATGGTTCAGAGGGGGCTAAACAGTTTTTTGATTTATTTGTATTAAATCCTGCCCATTCTAAGGCTCATAAGAATGGTGATATACATATCCATGATTTAGACTTTTTGACTTTGACAACTACCTGTTGCCAAATAGATATTATTAAGTTATTTGAAGGAGGTTTTTCTACTGGCCATGGTTTTTTAAGGGAACCACAGGATATTATGAGCTATTCTGCTCTTGCCTGTATAGCTATTCAGTCTAATCAAAATGACCAACACGGTGGGCAGAGTATTCCAAATTTTGATTATGGTATGGCCATAGGTGTTAGAAAAACTTATATTAAGCTTTATAGAAAAAATTTGTTGAAGAGTGTGGAATTGTTAATAGATAATTTGGATTTATGCGATAATATCAACAATATTTTTCATGTTTTAGAGAAGGAATATGGACTTTTGCCTACCTTAACTGATAACGATTTATATAGAAAAAAAGAAGCTGAATACCTTAATGAATTATTGAATGATGAAAGATTAGTTGAAAAAATTCAAAATTTTGCAGTGAGGAATGCATTCAAGGATACTAATGCAAGAACCTATCAAGCAATGGAAGCTTTAATTCATAATTTGAATACTATGCATTCTAGAGCAGGTGCGCAGATTCCCTTTAGCTCCATTAACTATGGCACAGATACTTCCGCAGAAGGAAGGATGGTAATAAAGAATTTACTTCTAGCAACTGAGGCAGGTTTGGGAAACGGTGAGACGCCGATATTTCCTATACAGATATTTAAAGTAAAGGATGGAATAAACTACAAAGAAGAGGATCCGAATTACGATTTGTTTAAATTAGCCTGTGGGGTAAGTGCAAAAAGGCTATTTCCCAATTTCTCCTTTATAGATGCTCCCTTTAACCTAAAATATTATAAAGAAGGGAAACCAGAAACGGAAATTGCTTATATGGGTTGTAGGACAAGGGTTATAGGAAATGTTTATGACCCTTCAAGGGAGATTGTAAACGGAAGAGGTAATTTAAGTTTTACTACAATAAATCTGCCAAGACTGGGATTAAGGAATAAGGGAAATTTAAAGGCTTTTTATAAAGAACTAGATCAGGTTATGAACCTAGTCATAGAACAGTTGATAGAAAGATTCGAAATACAGGCAAGTAAGAAGGTTCATAATTTTCCTTTTCTAATGGGACAGGGAATTTGGTTGGATTCAGATAAGCTTGGTAAAGATGATTATATAAGGGAAGTATTAAAACATGGCACTTTATCTATTGGATTTATAGGATTAGCAGAGTGTTTAAAAGCTTTAACGGGTTTTCATCATGGAGAAAGTGAAGAGGCCCAAAAAATTGGCCTTGAGATAATTGGGCATATGAGAAAAAGATTAGATGATGTCAGCAAACAATACAATATGAACTTTACTCTATTGGCCACTCCTGCAGAGGGAACAGCAGGAAGATTTGTAAAAATAGATAGGGAACTATTTGGAAAGATTGAAGGAATTACAGATAGAGAATATTATACTAATAGTTTCCATGTACCAGTTTATTATAAGATTACAGCTTATGAAAAAATTAGAATAGAGGCTCCATATCATGAGTTGACCAATGCAGGCCATATTACCTATATAGAATTAGATGGAGATCCAACTCAGAATTTGGGGGCCTTTGAAAAGATAGTTAAATTTATGAAGGAGTCTGGGATTGGATATGGTTCGATCAATCATCCGGTTGATAGAGATCCCGTTTGTGGCTATACTGGAATAATAAATGATACTTGCCCAAAATGTGGTAGAGAAGAGGGAGATATTAAATTTGAAAGAATTAGACGAATAACCGGTTATTTAGTTGGAACCTTAGATAGGTTTAACGATGCAAAAAGGGCAGAGGTAAGGGACAGGGTTAAACATTTATCTTGTTCTTATAAATAGAGGTGTTTTCATGGAAGAAAAGATAAAGGTGGCAGGAATTATCAGAGAATCTATAGTAGATGGTCCAGGAATAAGGTTGGTTGTATTTACCCAAGGCTGTGTTCATAACTGTTTTGGTTGTCATAACCCTGAAACTCACCCCTTTAGCAGTGGTTATTATATCCATATTGATGAAATAGTTGAAATGGTAAAAAAAGACCCTCTTTTAGATGGAATAACCTTGAGTGGAGGCGAACCCTTCCATCAAGGAAGAGCTTGTGCTAAATTAGCCCGTAAAATTAGAGAATTGAACTTAAATGTGGTAACTTATACTGGTTATACCTTTGAGGAATTGTTGAAAGAAATAGACATTAATAGGGGTTGGCATGAATTATTGCATGCAACAGATATACTAATAGATGGTAGATTCCAAATCGATAGGAAGAGTTTATTACTGAAGTTCAGAGGTTCAGAAAATCAAAGAATAATAGATGTGAAAAGCTCTTTAGAAAAGAATCGAGTGATTATTGCCGATATATGAAACTCGAGGCAGCCAGCTCAAGCTAGCTGCCTCGAGTCCTTATGACTCTATTTCATCTATTTTTGCTGCCAGTATAAAATCATTTTTGTGTAGTCCTCCTATTTTATGTGTCCAAACTTCTATTACTACTTTTCCCCATGAAAGATGAATATTAGGGTGATGCCCTTCTTTTTCAGCAAGTTTCCCTACCTTATTAGTAAAGTCTAAGGCTTCTTTGAAATCCTTGAATTTATAAGTTTTTTCTATTTTTTTATTATCTATCACTTTCCAACCCCCTTTTAGCGATTTAAAGTATTTTTTAATTTCTTCTGGTTCTAAGGTAGGAGCACCAATACTACAAGGTACACATTTTTTATTAGTTAGGCTTTCCATCTTTTCACCACCTTTTCTAAAGGCACTATATTTAAACTATACCCATTAAGATGGCAAAATATCAATTTGTTAAGCTGCACTTTCCAGTTTATGCCTATAAATTTCTATCAACTGGTTCTCTGTAATTTCTGAGCTTTTTACATCTAATATGACATTTCCTTTATCTAACATTATAATCCTATCCGAATACTCTATGGCATCTTTCATATTATGAGATATCATTATGGTGGTAATTGCATATTTTTCAATTAGTTCTTTAGTTTTCTTCATCACTACATTAGAAGTTTTTGGGTCTAGAGCTGCAGTGTGTTCATCTAGGAGCAATAAATTTGGAATTTTCATTGCAGCCATTATTAAGGATAGGGATTGTCGTTGTCCACCTGATAAGTATTTTACTTTAGTATAGAGTTTGTTTTCTAAGTCTAAATTTAATTCCTTTAACAATTCCCTATATCGATCTATGTTGTTCTTTTTAATCAATCTCTTTAAAATGAATTTTTCTCCTTTCTTATCTGCTAATGCCATATTCTCCAATATAGTTAGGGAAGGGGATACTCCCATAGATGGATTTTGATATACTCGTCCTATATATTTAGCTCTTTCTTCCTCTTTGTAATTGGTAATATCCTTTCCATCTAATATTATCTGTCCTTTATCTACTCTAATGCTACCACCTATTAAATTTAGAAGGGTACTTTTTCCACAGCCATTAGGCCCAATGATAGCAGTACATTTATTTTTCTCTATTTTTATATTGAAGCCATTAAACAGGTTTAGTTCATATTCTGTATCCTTATTAAAGCTCTTTGATAGGTCTTTTATTATCAGCATAATTCTTCCCTCCCTTTATTTTTTTATAATTTAATAAATGAGCAAAAAAGTTATTATAAGATAAAAAGGCGATTACTATTATGGCAGATACTGCTTTCAGGTCAGAAGGCTCTAACCCCAAATCGATAGCTATACCGCCTATTACTTTATAAATTAGGGCACCCAAAATAGCCCTAGTAGTATTATTTATCTTATTTATCCTCTTTCCTAAAGCATCTCCAATTATGATGGATGCAAGAGCTACCACTATTATAGAACTACCCATGGTTATATCTACAAAACCTTGCATTTGAGCCATTAAAGCTCCACTTAAAGCCACCAGACCATTGGCTAACATCAGTCCAAGGATTTTGTAAGAATTGCTATTTTTCCCTAAGGATTTTACTAAAGCTTCATTATCTCCTGTAGCAATTAATAAATAACCCATTTCAGTTTTGAAAAATTCATCAAGGATTATTTTGATTATTATAGTTATAATTATCAGTACGGATAGGGTTGAACCTATATCATAAATTGAACTATAGCTAAATAATGGGATATTAGCTTTTCCGTTTATTTTAAGATTTACTGAATACAATAAAGTCATAGTCAATATTCCCGACAATAATGGTTTGATTTTTAATTTTGTAAAGAGGATTGCAGTTAGCAATCCAGCTAAAGTGCCGAAGAAGAAAGCTAGTAGAGTACTAATGATTGGGTCTATGCCCATAGAGATAAATTTAGCGAATATGAAGGCGCCAAAGGGGAAGGTGCCTTCCACCGACAGATCGGCAATATTCAATATTTTATAAGTTATTAGTACTCCCATAGCTAGAATACTAAATATGAGCCCTTGTTCCAGAGAAGTTTTTATCAATGCATTCATTGTCACATCCTCCATTCTTTAAATGTTTAAGATTTCAAATCAATTGCCCACTTTTATACTGTCTTTAAACAAAGGCATGTTTTCATCTAAGCCTAATGCTTTTAATGTTTCTATATTAACGGTTACTACGGTTTTTTCAGCAATTCCAACGGGCATAGAAGATATATCCTTTTTATCAACTAATACTTCCTTTGCCATTTGGGCTGTTTGTTTCCCAAGTTCATAATAGCTGAGGCCGTTTGTAATCAATAGACCACCTCTTACTTGAGTTTCTTCAGCAGATACTGTTATGATTTTGTTTTCTATGGTTTTTTCTCTAACCAATTCTACTGAAGCAGCAACTAAATTATCTGTAATCATATATAGAGCGTCAACTTTTTTAATTATGGAATCCAATCCTTGAGCCAGCTCATTTATATTGCTAATTCCAACTGTAATCACTTCTATACCTAGCTTAGGTGCTATTTTTTTTACCTCTTCGACTTGTATTTCTGAATTGGATTCACTAGTGTTGTATATTATGCCTATGGTATTTATATTTGGGTCAATTTCTTTGAATATTCTTAATTGAGATTCGGTAGGTGCTTTGTCAGAAGTTCCAGTTACATTACCTCCAACTTTTTCCCAGCTTTCTACTATTTCGGCTTTTACAGGATCTGTTACTGCGCTAAAAAGTATTGGTATATCGGAAGTAGTTTGTTTAGCAGCTTGGGCAGCTGGTGTTGCAATAGCATATATTAAATCCACTTTGTCTTTAACAAATTTCTGGGCAATGCTAGTCGTAGTAGGGATATCCCCTTGAGCATTTTGATAGTGAATTTTAGCTTCTATTCCTAATTCTTTCAAACCATCCTCGAAGCCCTTTCTAGCATCATCTAGAGCAGGATGTTCTGCAAATTGGATAATCCCAATTTGGAAGACTTCCTCCTGTGAACTATTGATGGGTTTTTCTTTTGCAAAATTGCAACCAGATAGGATGATTATACATGTAAGTATTAATGCTAATAAACTCATTTTTCTTTTCATCATTTGAAGCTCCTCCCTAAATTTTATTTTTAACTGGCTAGGTTCAAATTTTGGATAAAAAAAATCTTTCGTTCCTATAAATACAGCTTTCTAGCTATATTTATAGGGACGAAAGATTATTCCGCGGTACCACCCTAATTATGACAACAAGTCATCACCTCATTCAGACCTAACAGTCCTATCCCTTGTAACGATGGGCTTTCGGATTCGTCTACTCGATTGAACTTTCAACGAAACAGCTCAGGAGTGAATATTACATATCCCCTTAATGTTGGCTTTCACCAAACCCAACTCTCTGTAATTAAGGTAGGATATCTTTTTCTCCCTCAATGCTTTTTTATATTAGATATTATGATAATATCTTAAAGGGCTAAAGTCAATACTTTTTTAAAATAATTTTTTGATTTTTTATGAAATATTAATTGAAAAGGTTTATATGAATTAAAATAATTAATATGATATACTGTATTTAAGAAAATTAAAGGGATAAATTGGGAGGTGTAATAGGTGAAAGCACTGATAATAATTGATATGTTAAAAGATTTTATAGAAGAAGATGGAATTTTGACTACAGGACCTGCAGGGAAGGAGATAATACCTTTTATTAAAGAAAAGGTTATTGAATTTAGACAAAATGATTCTCCGGTTATCTATATTTGTGATAGCCATGAAAAAGATGACAAGGAATTTGATATGTTTCCACCACATTGCATAACCAATACTGATGGCAGCCAAATAATTGAAGATTTAGAAGTAGAAGATGGGGACAAGGTTATAAGGAAAAGGCGTTATAGTGCTTTTTTCGGGACGGATTTAGACCTTTACTTAAGGGAAAAAGGGGTAGATGAAATCTGTCTAGTGGGAGTATGCACCAATATATGTGTTCTATATACTGCTGCAGATGCTAGGAATCTAGGCTATAAAGTGAATATCTACGAAAAAGGGGTAGCTTCTTTTGACCAGGAAGCTCATGGCTTTGCATTAAAGGAAATGGAAAGGACCTTGGGCTGTAAAATAATAAGGGATGAATGATAACTGGAGTTGATAGCATGAGAAATGAAATAGAGAAGCTTGCTAATATTATTAAAGATTCCAAATGCTTGGTAGTTATGACTGGAGCAGGTATGGATACTGAAAGCAATATCCCGGACTTTAGGTCCCAAAATGGACTTTGGTATAAAGTAGATCCAGCTAAAGTGGCTACAGTAGAAGCCATGTATCAAAATTATCCTCTATTTCATGAATTCTATTCAGCTAGAATTAAAAATATGGAGAACGTGGTGCCTCATAAAGGCCATTATGTATTGGCTGAACTTGAAAAAAAAGGCTATTTGAAAAGCATTGCTACACAAAATATTTCAGGTCTACATACTAGGGCAGGTAGTAAAAATGTATATGAACTTCATGGCAATTTAAGAAGAATAAAATGCAATGAATGTGGTACAAGACATACTATTGAAGATTTTTTGGATAAGAAAAATTGTAATAAATGTGGTAAAAATTTTTTAAGGCCAGAAATAGTTCTATTTGGGGAAATGTTACCTACTAATATCTGGGATAGAGCTATAAGAGATGTAAAAAATTCAGATGTTTTCATAATAATTGGAACCAGTTTACAGGTATCTCCCGTAAACCAAATGCCCTATATTGCTAAAGGTAAGACCATATATATTAATATGGAAAAGGCAAGGGGATATAATTTTGATCTAGAGATAATAGGAAAGGCTGGAGAAATATTGGGGGAACTTGGAGAAATATTGTTATAATATAAAAAGGTGGTAGTCAGTAAAATACTACCGCCTTTTTATATGGGGGAGTATTTAATGAAAACCGATATTTCCTACAGTTTTACAATATTTTTCTACTTTTTTTAATATCCTATATCCTGTAAGGGTTCCAATTATCATAAATAGAACTAAAATCAATTGTTCTATTTGGAGGGGTAAGAGTGTATTGGTGTCCAATAGTATCCCTCTTATGGCATCATAGCCATAGGTTATTGGTAAGGCTAAGGAAATAGGGATTAAAAACCTTGGTAATACTGTAATAGGAAAGGATTGTCCCGATAACATGCTTAAAGAAAAATCACTTATATCTATAATATTGTTGGCATTATTGGTTATTAGTACTAAAGAGGCAATTCCAAAACCTAAACCGTATAGGGCTATTAGCATAGGCAAAAGAGTAACTATTGATGCAAGTATTCCACTGCCTATACTAAATCCAAACATTATCCAGACTAAAAAGGCGACAGTTAAGGCATTTATGGTAGTAATGAACAATGAAAAAATGGACCTTCCAACAAGTTGGACCCAAAGAGGAATGGGAGTTAGCCAATTGGATTCAATTACTCCTGCATCCATTTCGTTTTTCAATGAAAAACCCATACCCCATAATACGGAGCTTATAAAGCTGCTAACAATACTTCCAATGACAAGGAAAGCCATATAATCGGTGGTGCCTGAATATTGGCTAAAACCAATATTCTCACCATTAACTTGAAAGGCTTTAGAAAGGAAGTATACAGGGGTAATCCATATCATGGGTTCGACTATTCTAAATACTGCATTGGCTGGATATCTAAAAAATATCTTTGCATCCTTTTTAATTATGGCCTTTGCTGCTATAAAATATTTTTTTAATTCCATTTCATTCCCTCCTGTCACTAGACTAATAATGGCCTAAAGAGCCTATGTTTTTTGCCTTTCTTTGGGTATAGAAAAAAGCCATTATCCCTAAAAACATCAGTATAATGCCGGATATTATTAGGAAATTTAATTCTTTACTAATATCATCTATGGTTGCACCAGAGGAAATAACTGCCCTTAGGGCATTAACGCTGTGAGTCATTGGTATGAATTTAGAAATATTTTTCATCCAATTAGGAAGCACTGCCAGTGGATAGGTTATCCCGCAAAATATGGATATTATTCCCCTTACTAGAAATACCATTGAATTGGCTTCTTTAACCCATAATACTAAGGAAGCAAATATAAATCCCAGTCCATAAACGGAAGGCACAGATACTAACATGATTAGCAATGCCAATAGAGGGCTTCCAACAAATTTGAAATTGTAAAATATTTTAAATTCTAATACTGACACCGATACATAGACTATACTCATCAGAAATTGGGTGATAGAATACCCAAATAATATGCTAATTTTAGGGACCGGGCATAGCCAGTTGGATTCTAGGGTTCCCCTCATCTGTTCCATCCTTAAGCTGGAGCCAAAGACCCAAAGCATCATGTTATTCCACATCCATATGGTAGCTCCTATTAACATATAGGTTACATAGTCGGTGGTGCCAGCAATAGATTGAAATTGGACTAATGAGCTAGCTTCAGTTCCAGATAATGCCTTGGCGGTAAATATATATCCAAAAGGGAATATAATCGGCCATACTATAAGGGAAATAAACCAAGAAGGATACCTTAACATTATTTTCAATTCCTTTTTTACCACTGAAAATATAGGGGTTAAAATATTCATAGTATTACCTCCTATTCCCTTAGTGATTTTCCAGTTAAATTGATGAATACATCTTCTAATGTGGGTTCTTCTACTCTAAAATTGATAATCTTATTGTCGGATGAAATTATATTGGTTATTAAATCGTTTATGGAATTAGTACCATTGGCTATATGGATTTTAACTTCCCATCTTTGGGTTATATCGTCAAATCTAGATGTAATATTTTCAACAGTTGGAATCCCTTTAATTCTTTCTTCAGTATTTGAATTCCAATCTTTCAGCTCTAACACTATTACGTTGGTTTTATTTAAAGCATTCTTTAAATTATATGGTGTATCCATAGCAATAATTTGCCCATGGTCTATTATGGCTATTCTGTCGCTAAGCTGGTCTGCTTCCTCCATGTAATGGGTGGTTAATAATATGGTTCTACCTTCTTCCTTTATTTCTAGGATTAATTCCCTTAAATTTCGAGCAGATTGGGGGTCCAGACCAGAAGTGGGTTCGTCCAAAATCAATATTTCTGGGTCTGCAATCAAAGCCTTTGCTAAAGCTACCCTTTGTTTCATTCCTGTAGAATATTTTTCCACCGTTTCGTCTGCTCGTTTATCGAGATTAAATCGCTTTAACAAATAATCTATTTTTTTTTGGGCATTTTTGCCTGTTATACCATTCATGGCAGCAAAGTATTCTAGGTTTTCTCTACCTGTCAATTTCCAGTATATGCTTCTTTCACCAGTCAATACGGTTCCTAAATTTTTTAATACTTCCATGGGCTTCTCTACACAGTCAATTCCATTAATAATTGCAGTACCAGAAGTAGGCCTAAGTAGAGTAGATATCATTTTAATAGTGGTAGTTTTTCCTGCTCCATTAGGACCTAGAAAACCAAATATCTCTCCTTTTCTAACTTGAAAACTTATATTATCAACAGCAACGAAAATCTCCTTTTTACTATTACGCTTTAAAAAGCTATTCTTTTTCTTTACTACAAATTCTTTTTTAAGATTATTGACTTCAATTGCATAACTGATCACAGAAATTACCTCCTTTAGTGTTAATATTTTCTAGTTGATGGATTTAATCTAATGATAAGTCAAAAAATTAAAAAAGTCAATATAAATATTAAAAATATTAAAATTATAATTAAATATATTAAGATGTGTTTTAAAAAAATAAAATATCCTACTATGATTTTAGTGGAATTATGGTTAACTAGGATTTTTAAAGACTCAAGAAATTAAAGCAGTTTCTTCATACTTTAATCTACATTTTGAGAGAAATATTATATACAAATTGTTATTATATGTCATTAAAGTGGATAAAATTACAGAATAAGTGGTATAAAATATACAAAAGTAAAAGTAACAGGTAATAACAATGAAATTTTAAGTATAGAAAATATGAATAGCGATAATAAGAAATAGTGATTTGAAAAAAATAAATCTGATGATAGAATTATTGATAGTGCGTGTTAATTTTTGATCAACACTTTAGCAAATGAATATAAAAATATTAATTTTATTGAAGGGAATGGGGAAGATGTGTCATGAATATTTATTAGAAGAATTAAAATCTGAAATTGAGGTAAAAAGAGAAAAGTTAAATAATTTAATTTTAAGGGAAGTGAGCAAAGAGGAAGTTTTAAAGTTTAGTGTTGAATTGGATAAATTAATTCATAAATATTATAAATATAGCAATAAAAAAAATGAGCAGTAGTTTATTGTTAATCTGCTCATTTTTAATAAATTAGGATTGTTCATAGATGTAATGCTATAATATTGAAAATATAATGAATAATGCTATTAAAGCGATTATGATACCTATTAACCAATATAGGTTTTTTTTTCGTATAAAGAAAAATTTCAAAAAAACCACCTCTCATTATTTTTGGTATTATAATCTATTTTATATTTTTATAATATATGCAGAGTTTTACAATTTTCAGTTTTAATTGCTGGGACTTAATGGTATATTATAGTTACAGGATAACTAAGGAGGGGATTTAATGTTAGTGAAAATACTAACCGATAGTGGTTGTGATTTACCTAAAGAAATAATTGAAGAATATGATATAGATGTGCTTCCAATTGTAGTAATTAAAGATGATAAAGAATATTTAGATGGCGTTACTATGGAGCCTAAAACTTTATATGACAATATGAGAATGGGTCAGGTTTATAAAACTGCTCAAATACCCCCAAAAATGTTTGAAGAAAAGTTTGAAGAATGTGCACAGAAAGGAAAAAATGTAATCTACATAGCTTTTTCATCTGGACTTTCTAGTACCTACCAGACTTCAGTTTTGGTTAGGGATTCATTAAAGGAAAGGTATCCTAGTATGAATATTGATATAGTGGATTCAAAATCTGCTTCCATAGGTTTTGGATTATTAGTTCACAAAGCTGCTCAAATGGCAAAAGAAGGAAAAACCAAAGAAGAAATATTGAATATGTTGGATTTCTACGTTGAACATATAGAGCATATATTTACAGTAGACGATATTGAATACTTGTATAGAGGCGGAAGGGTTACGCGAACCCAGGCTTTTATGGGGGGATTATTAAATATAAAGCCTATTTTAGACATACCTAGAAATGGCACTTTACGACCAATAGAAAAGGTAAGAGGGAGAAAAAAGGTATTAGCTAGGATGATCGAGCTAATGGAAGAGAGGGCAGGCCATGCAGATTTAAAAAGTCAGGTCATTGGAATTAACCATGGGGATGACTTAGATGGGGCTATGAAATTAAAAAGGATGATCGAAGAAAAATTTGGCTGTACTCAATTTATAATTAATATGGTTGGATGTGCCATAGGAGCTCATTCTGGCCCAGGAACCTTATCAGTGTTTTTCTTAAATAAAAAATATGAAGAGTAAAGTATAAATCCAGACTATTTGGTCTGGATTTCTTGTTGACATTTTAATAAAAAAATGTATAATAGTAAAAACATCTAGTCATGAGGGGGATAAAAATGTTAAAAGGAGAATTGGTTAGATTAAGGGAATATAAGCAGTCTGATGTAGAGTTGGCTTATAGGTATTTGAATGATCCAGAGGTTATGTTGAATTTAAGCAATGGAATTCCTTATCCGATGACTTTAGAAAAGGAGCAGGAATGGTTTAATAGTCAAAATAAGAACCAAGATAAATATAGTTTTGCCATAGAAACATTAAATGATAAAGTATATATTGGAGGTTGTGGAATCAATTGGTATGATTGGAAGAATGGAACTGCAGAGGTGGGGATTTTTATAGGAGATAAACGATATAGGGGCAAAGGATATGGTACTGATGCCATGAAAGTGCTTATTAATTTTTTATTCCAACATACTAATATAAATAGGATTCAGCTTGCTACTTATAGTTTTAATGAACGAGCTATTAAATCATATTTAAAATGTGGCTTTAAAGAAGAAGGGAGGTTAAGGCAAAGGGTTTTTAGGCATGGCAAATACCATGATGAAATATTAATGGGATTATTAAGAGAAGATTATAATAAAATATTAAAAAAAAGTATGGACAAATCCGATCAATAGTAGTATAATGTATAATGTCAAATGGATAGGCTCCTTTAGCTCAGCTGGCTAGAGCACCTGACTCTTAATCAGGGTGTCCGGGGTTCGAGTCCCTGAAGGAGCACCATAGAAATACCTACAGAGTTTCTCTGTGGGTATTTTTTGTTTCCTTTTTATAAAAAGATACTACTATGCTTACTTGGGTATATACTATATAGTAAGTAAATAGAAATTAGGTGATATTATGAGAAATGTAGCAGCTTTTTTCGATATTGATGGTACCCTTTTTAGAAATTCATTAATGATACAGCATTTTAAGAAACTAATTAAATATGAAGTAATTGACCCAGTTATATGGTATAACAAAATAAAGCCTACATACGAGGAATGGGAAAAAAGGTTTGGTGATTTTGAGCATTATCTTGAAACCTTAGCTAAAGTATATATTGAAGAGTTAAAAGGAGTGAATAAGCCTTATATTGAATTTATTGCTTCGCAAGTTATCAATGTAAATGGTGACATGGTATATAAATATTCTAGAGATCGTATAGAATGGCATAAAAATCAAGGGCATAAGGTATTTTTCATATCAGGCAGCCCTGATTTCCTGGTATCTAAAATGGCTGAAAAGTACGGGGTTACCGAATACAGAGGAACTACTTATTTAGTTGATGAAAATGAAAATTTTACTGGGCAAATAATAAGAATGTGGGATTCAGAAAACAAACAGAAAACTTTGGATGAGTTTGTTAAAAAATATGATGTGGATTTAATAAACAGCTATGCTTATGGGGATACGGTAGGGGATTTGTCCATGCTTAAAATGGTTGGAAATCCTATTGCTATAAATCCTAACAAGGAATTTCTAATAAGTATTAGAAATGATGAATACCTATCTAATAGAGTTGTTATAATTGTTGAAAGAAAAGATGTTATATATAAATTAAGAGCAAATGTAGAAATTTTATGAGGAGTATATAAAATTTATAAAAAGGGACATAATCTAGGTAGGTGTGTGCTAAATATGTGTGAGAATGAGGTGTTTGTGATGAAAACCATTAGAGCCTTGATAGGAATGCTGCTTTTAATCTCAGTATTATTTGTTGGCTGTGGGGGAAAAAATGTACCAGACGATGCCAAAAACTTAGATGGAAATGATGAAGATAGTTTAACTATTGAAGATTATTACCCATTTAAAGAGAATATGAAAATGGATTACCAAGGGGTGGGAAATGAATTTGCTGAAAAGAGGGTTTTTTTCGAATTCATTGGAGAAAATAGGGGTCAGATTAAAGTATATAATCCAGGTACTGTAGTAGTTAGCGTTTTGGAGTATAAGGATGGTGAACTTAGGGAGATTTTTAGTCAAGGAGAGTTCTATCATATCGAAAACATGTTAAATATAAACAATGGGGATAGTAATATAATTTTAAAGGAGCCTTTAAAAATTGGGACATCCTGGGATACTTTTGGTGGATACAAAAGGAGTATTACTGGAATAGACGTAGATATAGAAACCCCCTATGGAAACTTTAAGGCGTTAGAGGTAACTACTGAATTGGGGGAAGGTAGAAACCAAGCAGATTATTATGTTAAAGGAATTGGACATGTGGCATCAATTTATAGGGATGGTGAATTTGAGGTAAAATCCCTTTTGGAAAGGTTGGAATATGAACCCGATAGAGTAAATATTGGCTTTTATTATCCAATGTATGAGGATATTAAAGTTGCATATATTGAAAAAAGTATTGAGTTTAATACAAATGATAGCATAGAGAAGATTTTAGAAGAAAATCTTAAAAAATCTGGTAGGGATGACTTACTTGCTTCTATTCCTGAGAATGTTAAGATTAACTCCATATTGTTGGATAGGGGTAATCAGATGGTTAGGGTGGATTTTTCTAATGAATTAATAACTGAAATGAATGTAGGCAGTGCTATGGAATCGACAATATTAAAGAGTATAGTAAATACTTTAGGTAATTATTACAATGTAGAGAAGGTTTATATTTCTACGGAAGGCAAACCCTATACTTCAGGGCATATATCAATAGATAAGGATGAATATTTTACTGTAGACTATTCTGAGATAGAAAATATAAATTAACATCAAAAGAACCCCATTATGCAATGGGGTTCTTTTGATTAGAAATTGTCATTGTTTACATTATTATCATTCTTATTATCGTCTTTGTTGTCTTTGCCCTTATTGCTGTTCTTATTATTTTTTTGATTCTTTAAAGAATCTTTCTTATTCTTAGCCACTTTTATCCTCCTCAATTCTTATATTTTGAATGTAGCTTTTCGTCTTTAGTATTCCTATTTTTTTAAAAAATATGATAATTTAAAATTCACGATTTTTTATAAGTTAGCGTTAAAGTTTAACTTGAGATAAAAATGGCTTTAAATAAAGGTTTTGTATATTAAAGTAATGCTTTAAGTTAATTACATATAGCCTCTAAATCCAACAAAAATCTGGAAGGATTTGTTTTTTTGCTATCCTTATTTAAATAAGTAATTAAAGTTAGATATTTTTTTGCCCTAGTCATTCCAACATAGAAAAGTCTTCTTTCTTCTTCCATAGCTCCAATATTTCCCTTTTTAAAAGCATCTATGCTACTACTAGTTGGGAAATCTCCATCGATTAAATCTATAATATATACTCTATTAAATTCCAATCCTTTGGCTGAATGAATTGTAGATAAGGTTATACCTTCTTTTGTATTTTTCGACTGATTACAAAGATACTCTAAATACTTTAATCTTGTGAAAAATTTCTTTAAGCCTTCAGTATTAGAAGCAATCATTCTCAAATAATTTAGGATCGTTTTTAGAGAATCCATAGTATAGCCAAATCTCATATGGCTTTCCTTGAGGTAATCACCATAGCCTAAGGACTTTTCAATGAAGGATATGCCTTCATAGGGATTCATCATAGATAATTTTTTAAAATTGAGTTTTAATTCTAATACATTTTTTCTATAAAATTCATTTAGTCCAGGTATACTAAGTAGGCTATCAAATACGGATTCTTTTATATAGAGGGTTTTAATATAATTAATTTGTTTTTTGGATATAAAACCGTTCATCTTATAATATATTTTTTCAAAAATTGCTATATTAGAGCTATCATTTGCTAGTTGGAAAAAATCCACAATGTCCTGAACTAGCCAGTGGTCGAAAAATTTAACATTAATATCCTTTATATAAAATGGGATACTATTCCTTTCTAGACATTCGATTATTCCAATGGCAGATAAATTATTTCTATATAATATAGCAGTATTAGCATAGTCATTTATATTTATTAATTCTTCCATCAGATATCTGTACTCTTCCTCTAAATCTTTTACCTTAACTATTTTTATAGGTTCAAAATATTGATTTTTTGTAAAAATATTCTTATTAAATCTAAGGGTGTTTTTTTTGATAAACTTATTGCTAACGCTTACTATGTTTTTAGAGGAACGATAATTTTCTTCCATGAAGAAGATTTTCCCATTGCCATATATCTTATTAAACTCAAATAGTCCTTTAGGATAAGCTCCCCTGAAGCCATAAATGGATTGATCATCATCTGCCACTATAAATAAATTGTTCTTAGGGTGAGCTAATATTTTTATTATTTCTAATTGAACTTTCGAAGTATCCTGTCCTTCATCAACTTGTATGTATTCGTATTTTTTTCTGTATTTTTCTAATAGGTATTTATCTTCCCTTAATATTTTTAAAGCTAATGTGAGCATATCGTCAAAATCTATTAAGTGGTTGTTTTTCTTATAACTTTCATAAGTGTGAAAGATTTCAAGGAAATTACTTATGTCCAACTTAAATTGCGACAAATATTCTTCTGGGCCTATTAACATATTCTTAATATATCCTATAGAGTTTATTATAGATTCTAGTTTTTCCTCAGTAATATGTTCCTTGTTAATGCTTAAGTATATATTTCTAAGTATTTGAACCTTATTAATTTCTTTATTCATATCTTCAATTAAGGTATACTGTTTCCTATTTTTATAAGCATATTCTCTAATTACACCATAAGAAAAACTATGTATAGTTGAGAAGTGGACTGGTATATTGGTAATATCTCCGTAAATACTATTAAACCTACCTTTCATATCTTTTGCTGAGGCTCTGCTAAAGGTAACTGATAGTATTTTTTGGGGACTAACTCCCTCATTGAGAATTAGATTAGCAGTCCTATGGATTAGTACGGTAGTCTTTCCTGCCCCTGGAACCGCCAAGACTAAAGCTGGGCCCTTTACGTGAGATATAGCTTGTTGTTGTTCCTTGCTCAGGTTCATAAAACACCACCCTTGTATGGAAAATACTTATAAAAAGGTGTATATCCTTATCTATATTATCATGAATGGAAATATTAAAAAAGCAAAAAATATAATCATTTAATGGAGATTTAGATTAAATGAGTTATAATATTTTAATAAGGGTATTTAAACAATACCAAATAATTGTATTTATCTGTTTTAGAGGTGTTAAAATGATGAAAGGCTTTAGGTGGTTTGATGAAAAATTCATACAAATTATAAATGTAAATATGAAATCTAAATTTTTGGATCGATTTATGCCTAGGTTTACTAATTTAGGAGGAGTTTTTTCTACCACCTTTATTATTTTTTGTCTTTTAGTGTTTGGTAAAGGTATTGGTAGGATTATTGGGATACAAGGTGCAGTAACGCTTGCTATAAGCCAAAGTATTACCTATAGCTTAAAAAGCCTATTAAGCAGAGAAAGACCCTATAATATACTTAAGGATTTGAATACCTTTGGAATTGTTTTAAAGGATTACTCATTTCCTTCGGGACATACTTCCGCCAGTTTTTCTATAGCTGCTATCATAGCTTTAAATATGCCTAAATTGTCTATTTTAGTCTTCCCCATAGCCTTACTTATTGGAATTTCCAGAATATACTTAGGAGTCCATTACCCAACAGATGTAGTTGCAGGTATAGTATTGGGAACAGGTTCTGCCATATTAGTTCATAACTATCTAATGAATTATATATTATCATTAATAGGGTTCTTTCAAGGTTAAAAAGGATTAAGAGAAAGCAATAGTGGTATATATTAATATATACCAGTTAAAAGGGGGATGGAAATGTTAATGGGCAATTTTTTAAAAAACAGGAAATCGGTAAGGGACTTTAAAAAAAAGAAAATGGATGATAGGACTAAAACAGAAGTATTGGAAATATTTAAGGATTTAGAAATGGAAGTGGATAATAAGTATTTTAATTTCATACTATTTGAAGAGGGAGAAAAAATCTATAATGTATTGAATGGTTTAGCAGGTTATTCTGGAGTAATGATAGAAAGTCCTTGTTATATTGGAGTAAGATTAAAAGAAGTAAATGATAAGTCTATTATTACTGCTTCCTATTATACTGAGAAATTGATGACTTTATTAACCCATCGGAATCTTGGCACTTGTTGGGTTAATATTAAGGATGTTGATAGAGGGGTTAAAGTTAAAGTCCTTGGAGAAGAAAACAAAAATATAGGATATTTAGTGGCATTAGGTTACCCAAAGGCAAAAAACCCCTTTGTACAGGAGCCTACTAGTTCTAGATATGGAGTATCCGATATCGTTTTTAAAGATAAAATAGGTAATTCAATAAATGCTGGGGAACTGGAGAAAAGAGGATTAGAAGATCTTTTTTATTATATTAGATTTGCTCCATCCAATTATAATTTGCAGCCCTGGAGGTTTATTATAAAGGATGATAAAATACTTCTTTTATTAAAATACTCAGAAGAAGGTAAAACCGACCTTATGGATGCTGGAATAATAATGTACTATTTTAAAGAGTTAGGAAAAGTAATAGGAATAAAGTCAGAGTGGCAATTATTAGAGAAAGAAGATATAGAATGTGGGGATTCTAGATATAGGGTAATAGCAGAAATCAAGTTGTAAGAAGACCTTTTTACTGTATATAAAAACGCCTAAAGAGGCGTTTTTTTGTTGACAGTTTTGCCTTTAGGGCATATAATATAATCAAACATATGAACATTTGCTCAAATGTTTAATAACTAATAAGGGGGATATGTTGATGAAAGAGTTCATTCTAGGGTTAGAAGGATTAAATTGTGCTGGTTGTGCATCTAAAATTGAAAAGCTAACGAATGAAATAGATGGTGTAGATAATGCAACTTTGGATTTTGTGACAAAAAAACTAAGGGTTGAAGTAGTTGAAGAGGATAGAACAACGGGCATAATAGAAGAAATTAAAAATATAGTGAAAAGATTAGAACCAGGTGTAAATGTGGTGGAGGAAATAACTAGTGTTCAATACAACCATCATCATGAACATGGTGATTTGGATAAAAGGGATATAATGAAAATATTAATAAGTGGAATCCTTTTCGCAATACCGTGGCTATCCAAACTAGACGGGATTCCTAGATTTACAATATATCTAGCAGCCTATGTTATTATAGGTTCTGAAATTATAATTAAAGCTATAAAGAATTTGTTTGCAAAACAGCCCTTTGATGAAAACTTTCTAATGACAGTAGCCACATTAGGGGCTTTTGCCATTGGCGAATATCCAGAAGGAGTAGCTGTAATGCTATTTTATCAAATAGGTGAGTTTTTCCAAGGATTAGCAGTTAATCATTCAAGAAAATCCATATCGTCCTTGATAGATATTCGACCCGATTATGCCAATTTAGAAAAAGATGGAGAAATAATTATTGTAAGTCCTAAAGAAGTTCATGTAGGAGATCGTATAATAGTAAAACCAGGAGAAAAGGTTCCCTTAGATGGTATAGTGATAGAGGGGAAATCTACCGTTGATACATCCAATATAACAGGAGAGCCAGTGCCTAAGGAGATCAATATAGGCGATAGAGTATTGAGCGGCTTCATCAATAATGAAGGGCTAATAAAGGTGGAGGTTGAGAAGCAATTTAAGGATTCTACAGTGTCTAAGATTTTAGATTTAGTTGAAAATGCAGCAAGCAGAAAGGCTCCTACAGAAAATTTCATAACTAAATTTGCCAGATATTATACACCGGTTGTTGTATTTATTGCTTTAGCCATAGGAATCATTCCATCTGTACTTTTAGGCTATAATATATCCGACTGGGCTTACAGGGCTTTCGTATTCTTGGTAATATCCTGTCCTTGTGCCTTAGTTATATCCATTCCGCTAGGTTTTTTTGGAGGAATTGGAGCAGCTTCTAAAGTAGGGATTCTTGTAAAAGGTGGAAACTATTTGGAGGGATTGAATGAAGTAGATACCATAGTATTCGATAAGACGGGAACAATAACTAAGGGAATATTTAAGGTTACTACAATAGATAGTTATAATGGAGTAACAGAAGAGGAAGTATTAGAATTAGCAGCATTAGGCGAATCCTTTTCAAACCACCCTATTGGAAAATCCATAGTAGAAGCTTATGAAAAAGAAATAGATAAAACTAGGATTGATAATTACAGGGAAATACCTGGAAAGGGAATTGAAGCTGAAATAGATGGGAACATGGTATTTGTTGGAAATAAGAAATTATTCGAGGATCAAAATATAAAAATAACAGAAAAAGCGTCCATCGGGACTACAGTATATGTAGGTAAAAATGGAGTTCATATTGGTACTATAGAAGTATCAGATGAGTTGAAGGAAGGTGTAATTGAAGATATTAGAAGCATTAAATCAGAAGGAGTAAAAAGAACAATCATGCTTTCTGGAGATAAAGAAGAAACTGCAAAAAAAGTGAGTAAAATCGTTGATATAGATGAAGTATATGGCAATTTATTACCTCAAGACAAGGTAAAAATATTAGAAGAGATAATTAAGGAGACAAGGGGGAAAGTAGCCTTCGTTGGAGATGGAGTAAACGATGCACCAGTTTTGGCAAGGGCGGATATAGGAATTGCTATGGGGGCTTTAGGGTCCGATGCAGCAATTGAGGCTTCCAATATTGTAATTATGACAGATGAAATAGGCAAAATTGCTAAAGGTATTAGGATTGCGAAAAATACCAAAAAAATAGTTGTTCAAAATATAGTATTTGCATTAGGAGTGAAGTTAATAGTATTGGTACTAGGAGCCTTTGGTATTGCAACTATGTGGGAGGCAGTTTTTGCCGATGTTGGCGTATCCATCATTGCCATATTAAATTCTGTGAGGGCATTAAAAATATAGTTATATAAGAGCAAGCCTATGAGCTTGCTTTTTTTATTTTTGTTAAGAATAGTAATAATCTAAAGGTAAATTGTGATAAACTATAATTAACTATTATATCTAGGAGTGGTTTATGAGATGAAGAATAGGCTTAATAATCTTGACAGAAGGAAGAATTACATAATTCTAGCTGAAAATGCCTATTTAGCTGAAGATAGGATGGGAGCTGTTAAATTTTATACTAAAGCTTTGAGATTTAAAGGTGGCAAAAAGGATACTATTCAAATTCTATATAATATGGCTTTTATATACGATGAGTTGGATATACCAGAAATGGCTTTAAAAGCATACCAAAGAATTGCCATTATGGATCAGAATCAAGCAGGTGCCTTTTATGGTATGGCAACCATGTATGAGAGATTAAAAGAACATAAAAAAGCGTTGAAAATGTATTGTAAGGCAATTGAAATAGATCCCTTTTATGATAGGGCTTATTTCTATTTAGCTAATCTATATGATGAGTTAGGATATAAAGATAAGGCTATCTTTTATTATAAAAAGGTTATTAAATTAAAGTTTGATGATTACATTGCTTATAACAATTTAGGTTCCATCTATGAAGAGTTAAAAGAATATGATAAGGCATATAATATGATAAAGAAGAGTTTAGAGATTAACCCCAATTATTATAAAGCCTTATTCAACATGGGAGTAATTTATAAAAAATTAAGAAATCACAAAAAGGCTTTAGAATATTATGATAAAGCTATAGCAAAAAACCCAAATTATTCCGATTCCTATTTGAATAAATCGGCAATCTATATAGAAGAAGGGAAATATCGAGAGTCTATAGAAGTGTTGACGGAAGGGATAAAAAACAATCCTTATGCTAAGTATCTATATTATAATAGGGCTTGTTGCTATGCTAGATTGAATGAAAAAGATAAGGCTATTGAGGATTTAAAAAAAACAATAAAGTTGTATCCTAAAATAATTGAGATGATGAAAAGAGATGAGGATTTAGATAGTTTACGGGAGGATGGAAGATTTATTGCATTAATTAACCAAAATGAGAAGGATATTTGATTATATCGGGTATTTTTGGTATATATTAAAATAGAATTATAGATAGAAAGGAAAGGATATATGGTTATCATTAAGACGGAACAAGAAATAGAAATGATGAAAAGAGCTGGTAAACTTTTAGCAACTGTTCATAAGGAAATTGCTAAGATGATTAGGCCAGGGATTAGCACCTATGAGATAGACCAATTTGTAGAAGAATTTTTGATGGAGCGAGGAGCAATTCCGGAACAAAAAGGCTATCATGGATATCCTTATGCAACTTGTGCTTCCATCAATGATGAAATATGTCATGGTTTTCCCCGAAAAACTCCTTTAAAAGATGGAGATATTGTGACTATCGATATGGTGGTTAACTTAGATGGATGGTTGGCAGATTCAGCGTGGAGCTATCCGGTGGGAAATATCTCCGATGAGGCAAGAAAATTATTAGATGTGACTAAAAAGGCTTTGTATATAGGTATTGAAAAAGCTATAATAGGTAATAGAATAGGGGATATATCCTATGCAATTCAGTCTTATGTAGAATCTGAAGGATTCTCCGTTGTGAGAGATTTTGTAGGTCATGGGATAGGCAGAAATATGCACGAAGATCCACAAGTACCCCATTTTGGTAAGGCTGGTAGAGGATTTAGACTTATGGAAGGTATGGTTATAACCATAGAGCCTATGGTTAACGTGGGTCATTATGCTTGTACAATAGACGATAATCAATGGACAGCCAGGACTATTGATGGCAAGCTATCAGCTCAGTATGAACATACTATTGCTATAACGAAGGAGGGCCCATTGATTTTGACGGACCAAGAAGAATAAGGGAGACATTAGTCTCCCAAAAGTTGAGTTTAATCTCAATTAGGGGGATGTATTATGATAAAAGTCTTAATAGTTGATGATCAAGCTCTTATACGTGAAGGATTAAATATGATGTTAAGCCTTTATGAAGACATACATATAATTGGAGAGGCTATTAATGGACAAGAAGCAATTAAATTATTACAGGAAAAGGAAACAGATGTAATTCTAATGGATATACGAATGCCCATCATGGATGGGGTGGAGGCTACTAGAATAATAAAAGAAAAATACCCCCATATAAAGATAATAATACTTACTACTTTCAATGAAGACGAGTACATATTTCAAGGGCTGAATTATGGGGCAGATGGCTATATTCTCAAAGATGTTAGCTCTAAAGAATTGATAAATAGCATTAAATCTGTTTATAGAGGAGACATGTTATTCCATGGAGAAGTGGCTAAAACCATAGCTGGTGCTATTAAAGGCAGCAAGACCATCAAAAAAGAGTCAATATTAGAAAGCCTAACCCCTAGGGAGTTGGAAATAGCCAAGCTTGTAGGTGAAGGTAAGAGCAATAAGGAGATAAGTGAAATGTTATATATAACGGAAGGAACGGTGAAAAATCATATCACCAGAATACTAGATAAGTTAGAATTAAGGGATAGAACCCAGTTGGTGATCTATTTGAAGAACCGTAATAAAATTTTTTAATCTGATAGAAGGAACAGTCATAACTTTTAGTATATATTACTAAAGTCATACACAAAACATGACTAAAATGGTTACTTTAGATTCAAGAAATCCGTTGGATTTAGGGCTATATTAGAGGTAAGGTATTTATTTATCGCGTAGAGGAGGTTTAATATGGATTATTTAAAAGCCTTAAAGAAGACGGCTTTCTATATTTCGTTCCCTTTTTCCATAATAGGTTTTTTCCTACCAGTATATGCTTATTCTATTGGGATTTCTGTTATGGAATTAGGTTTTATTTATTCTGCTTTTTCACTATTTACCATTTTAATGCGACCAGCTGTTGGTTTGTTAATCGATAAAAAGGGTAGAAAAATTGGGGTAGTATTGGGTATATTTTTTTATTGTTTAGTAAATCTTTTTTTGTTTATTGGCGATGATTTTATACATCTATTTGCTGTGAGAACTTTTCAAGGTATAGCTAGTTCCTTTTTATGGATTAGCATGGATACAATAATATCCGATATAAGCCATGAAGGTAATAGGTCTGAAAACTTTGGTATTATAGATGAATCCCTAAATAGAGGGGATTTTCTAGGTGCTTTTATTGGGTTTACCATTATATTTAATAATCTATTTAGAAATTCCTTTAAAGCCGTATTTTTTTTATATCTAATTACTAGCTTAATTAGCCTATTTTATGCTATCTTTAAGATAGAGGAAACTATCTCATTAAAAAAATCCTATAAAGAAAATTTAGCAAGCAATAATAAAAGTTTCAATCTTTTTTTAATATTAATGGGATTAACTGCTTTTGTATCCAACTTAACAGGCCATATTTACCTAGTATATGTTAGGGAGAATATTACGGATAAATTGTATTTAATCAGCTATCTATTCATCCCAGGCGCTATTCTATCCATGTTTCTACCTAATAAACTTGGCAAAATTTCTGATAAATACGATAGGAGAAAAATATTATCTATTGGAATATTGATGCTTGGATTTCTATATCTATTGATTCCCTCAGCTAAAGATTATTACTACTTTATGGTAATTAATGTATTAATCTCTATAGTTTCAATGTTTTGTGAACCTGCTGAGTATGCTTTGGTAATTGATATTGTCGGTGAAAACCAAAGGGGAAAATCTTACGGAAAGTATAAATTGGCTCTTGGACTAGGAGGAATGCTAGGTCCAATACTTGGTGCTTTTATATATGAACAAATAGGAGATATATTTGTATTCTATGTTAAAGGTTTAATGTTAATTGGCCTTAGTATTTTGACATATAAGCTATTAAATAAGAAAGCCCCATTGATAGAAACTAAAAACGTAAGGAGTACATCATAGACCATATTTATATTCAGGTGGTATTTATATGGATATTTGGAGGAAGTTCAATACAATATTGAGAAAAATTTTATATATTATTTTTTTTACCGATATCATATCAAGGAACAAAGGAAACACAATAGATTTAATCATCTATTCAACTCTGTTGGCTTTGGCAATTTTTAACGACTATTTAAGATCCTATCATCTCTATAAAAAATCTAATACCATATATTATACTTCTATAATAATTTCGATTGTCATTGTATCTGTCTTAGAATTTTTTGTAGGGGGAAATATAAAAATTTATCTATTTATGATTTTAATCGATGTTGCTTTTCTAAGAGATAAAAAGGCATTGATATACCTTTACACTCTTAATGCCTTAGCAATTATATTTATTCCTCTTTTTAGATTTGCCTGGCTGGATGGAATAGGTATTCTCCAAGTAATCTTAGAGTCTCCAAGGGATTTTTTGATGATGATTATACTGGTATTATTTTCTTCGGCTTCCGTATTCTCCTACAGGGCCTTATTGATAGAGAAAAACAGGGTGGAAAAACTAAATGAAGAAATAGAGAAGCTCACCATATCTAAGG
Source organism: Tepidimicrobium xylanilyticum (assembly GCF_900106765.1). Lineage (NCBI taxonomy): Bacteria > Bacillati > Bacillota > Tissierellia > Tissierellales > Tepidimicrobiaceae > Tepidimicrobium > Tepidimicrobium xylanilyticum. Next base: position 36,638 of record NZ_FNNG01000007.1, on the reverse strand, counting down.
AGAGAAATAGGGTGGCCCAAGAAATCCACGACAATATAGGCCATAATCTCATAGCCCTAAATATGAATCTGGATGTATTGTTCAATATGGTGGATAAAGAAGATAAGTTAAATGAAATAATAGTAAAATGCCAAAGGCTAACGAAAGATAGTGTGGAAAATTTAAGAAGAGCAGTATATGCGCTAAAAGATGAGAGCATATTTGAAAATTTTAGTAGATCCTTGGAGGAATTAAGGCAGAATATTGCTGATAATTCTAATATCCAAATAGAATACGATATAGACCCTAAGATTGAAGATTTTTCTCCAGAGTATAAAAATATATTATATACCACCATTAAAGAGAGTATTACCAACAGTATTAAACATGGGAAAGCAAATAAGGTGAATATAGATATAGAGGTAGGGGATCGAATACAAATGAGGATAAAAGATAATGGAATTGGTTGCGAAGAAATCGTAAAGGGAAATGGGCTTGTTGGAATAGAAGAAAGGATTAGTAGAGTCAATGGCCAAATTCGATTTATAACTGAAAAAAATAAAGGGTTTAGGACTGAAATAATACTGCCTATTTAACCCTTCTTGCTGCTATTACATCTACACCTAATCCTAAAATGTTTTCTATTATCAAATCTCCTTTTTTAATAGGGGCAGTAACTTCAGTTGTTTTAAGGATTTCCAAACAATCGTCTATCTTATCCTTTGGGATTACTCCTGTAGTTTTTACGGGCAGGTGTTTCATGGCAGCATTTTTTAGTAGCACCCTACCCGTTAATACCCTTGAAGGCTCAGTAACTTCTTTTATCCCAAATTCTATTCCCCTACCACAGCTATTTCCTTCAACGGTATATTCAGTAGGGGATAATTGGTCTTTATATATTGTAAGTTCACAGCCAACTGGGCAAGCTTTGCATTTTATTATCCTATTCATTGATGTATTCGCCTCCAGAAAAGTAATTTTATCTATAATTTGAACCACTATATTATATCATATTAACGAGCATCATAGTGGGTTATAAATTTTTGTAATATTGTATTACAGAAAACTTAAAAAAAAGGATAAGATTTTTCGCATGAGGTATACTTACAATAGGAGAATTAAATTTAATTAGATCAAAAGGGGTTGAATAGGTATTGAAAAATTTAAGAAGATATTCAAAAAAAGAGGAGATAGCTAATAGCCTAACTCATGGCCTCGGAGCAATCTTTGGTATTACAGCCCTAATCATACTGTTAATTTATTCTATTAGAGCCAAAGATATTCTTTCTATTATTGCTTTTAGCATATATGGGTTTTGCTTGATACTAATGTATTTGTCATCAACTCTTTATCATTCTATTAGCAATAAAAAGGCAAAAGAAATATTAAGGGTGTTTGATCATTCTTCTATATTTTTGTTTATAGCAGGAACTTATACCCCTGTTGCTTTGCTTTCATTGGAAGGAAGCTTAAGGGTGGGAATTATGATAGCAATTTGGTCTATTGCTATTATAGGAGTAATATTTAAAATATTTACTGCAGGAAAATTCGATAAGTATAAGGCAATTTCTCTAATTATTTACATAGCAATGGGTTGGTTAGCAATATTTACTTTTAGGCCCATAGTAAGGATGACATCCTTAAAATTCATGCTATGGATTTTAGGTGGGGGATTAACATATACTTTAGGAACTATATTCTACAGTAATAAAAAAATTCCATATAATCATGCTATATGGCACTTATTTGTATTGGGTGGGACAGTACTCCATTTTATAGGGATATTAATACATCTGCTTTGAGTAAATATTGATAGTTTAGTATGGGGTTGATTGATGAAAGGAGTGGGAATGTGGATAAAACAATTGGACAGGAGTTTATGGAAAAGACCAAATACCAATATTTGGAAGAGTCAGATCAGCAAAAGGGATTGCCTCAACCATCTCTAGAATTGGAATACGCTAAGGATGGAACACTAATAGACCTACCTAAAGCAGAGGATATAGAGGTTAAGCCTTTAGATTTGAGAGAAGCTATTGAATCAAGGAAAAGCTTAAGAAAATATGCAGATAAACCGCTGACTATTGAGGAATTATCCTACCTATTGTGGTGTACCCAAGGAGTTAAAACAATCACTTCAAGACCATCTACTTTAAGAAATGTTCCTTCAGCAGGAGCAAGACATTCTTTTGAAACCTATCTACTTATAAACATGGTAGATGGAATGAAACCAGGATTATATAGGTACTTAGCTATTGAACATAAGCTTTTAGAAATTAATACAGAGCATGATATAGCCAATAAGATGAGCAAAAGCTGTCTTGACCAAATTTTTGTGAAAAATAGCGCAGTAACCTTCATGTGGACTACTATAATCTACAGGATGAAATGGAGATATGGGGAAAGAGGCTATAGATACATACATTTAGATGCTGGACATGTTTGCCAAAACCTATACTTAGCTGCCCAATCCATAGATTGTGGAGTTTGTGCCATTGCAGCCTTTGACGATGATGAGATAAATAACCTACTTGGTTTAGATGGAGAGGAACAATTTGTAGTCTATATTGGTACTGTAGGTAAAAAGATAGAGTAGGGGAAGTTCTATATTTCGACATCATTTGCGAAAAATGTTTATATAAAAGCTTTTTTATGTTAAGATGGAACTGACCATTGAATAGAGGGAGAACTTGTGATGAAAATATTTGAGCTAATAGTTATTGGATTTGGGTTAGCCATGGATGCATTTGCAGTTGCAGTATGTAAAGGTTTATCTATGGAAGAGATGGACTATAAAAATGCACTTGTTACTGGTGGTTTCTTTGGAGGTTTCCAAGCCCTTATGCCTTTTGTGGGATACATATTATGTATTCAATTTTCGGTTTACATCAAGGCTTTGGACCATTGGATTGCTTTTATACTGCTTTTTATAATTGGGATAAAAAAGATAAAGGAATCAAGAGATAATTCTTGCCCAATGAGTGAGGAAGCCTTTAGCTTAAAAAATATGTTAGTTTTATCTATTGCCACCAGCATCGATGCCCTAGCCATAGGTATAACATTTGCCCTGTTGAAGGTAAATATATATATGGCTGTAACCATAATTGGAATTATAACATTTTCCACTTCCTGTATTGGAGTTAAATTAGGCTATGATCTGGGGTGCAAATTCAAATCAAAAGCTGAGGTGTTAGGCGGCCTTATTTTAATAGTTGTAGGTACTAAAATATTATTAGAGCATCTAGGTATTATGGGATAAAATAATAAAATTAAAGCAATATGTGGTTCAAATTAATGTTACTATAGCTAATATTTAACGTATTATCAAAAATACTCTATTTTACAATAGAGTATTTTTTATTGACTTCCTTATTAAATTTTGATAATATTTTGCATACGTCTAAAATTTGGAAACTGAAAAGAGGGTTTTTCAATGTCTATTGTAGCAGAGGATTTGAGTAAATCATTTAAAATTCCTAAAAGGAATCATGGTATAATAAATGCTTTTAGAATCTTTTTCATAGAGAGTATGAAACTATAAATGCTTTGGATAGAGTATACTTTAAAATCAATGAGGGAAAATTGGTAGGATATATAGGACCAAATGGGTCAGGTAAATCTACTACAATAAAAAATATTAAGTGGAATTCTTATGCCGGACTCGGGGAAATATCAAGTATTAGGTAAGGTTCCATGGGAAGAGAGGATAGAACATGTAGGAAATATTGGAGTAGTATTTGGTCAGAGGACCCAACTATGTTGGGATTTACCCGTTATAGATTCCTTTGAACTTTTGAGAGATATATACAAAATTTCCCAAAATGATTATATGAAAGCAAAAAGGGAACTTACCGAATTGTTGGATTTGGGAAATTTCATAAATACTCCTGTTAGGCAATAAAGCCTCGGTCAAAGGATGAGATGTGAACTGGCAGCATCATTACTCCATTCTCCGTCTATACTCTTCCTAGATGAACCTACCATAGGTCTGATGCTGTATCTAAATTAGCTGTTCATAAATTTATAAAAGAGTTGAATATTGAAAGGAAAGTTACAATTATACTTACTACCCACGACATGGATGATATTGAAACCTTATGTAGTCGAGTTATAGTAATTGGTAAGGGTCAAATTCTTTCCGATGGTTCCATTTATGAATTAAGGAATAGGGTATCAGGAGAGCGAAGATCGATTGTTGAATTGGAAAATAATGGCTTTAATCTTCATATTGAAGGGACCTACCTCATGAAATGGGAAGGCAATAGAGCTTTTGTTAATTTTGATCCTACAAATAATCTTGCCTGCAAAATTAATTGCTATTATATCAAATACTTATGAAATAAAAGATGTACTTATTGAAAATCCTCCTATAGAAGAAACTATTGCTACTTTATATAGGGAGTTGAAAATATAAGAGTTTATTTATCTATAATAAAAATTAGATTTATTTTATTACTTCAATATAGAATGGCTGCTATTGCAGGGGTATGTACTCAGTTCTTTTTTGGACTGATTCGAGTTATGGTTTTCTATGCCTTCTATAGTGCAACTAATGATAAAGTACCTTTAACTTATAGTCAGGCTGTAACCTATATATGGATGGGACAAGCTATGTTTAGTATGATACCTTGGAATGGAGATAGTGAAGTACAAAACTTGATTCGAACTGGAAATGTGAGCTATGAATTACTAAGACCAATCAATCTATATAATCATTGGTTATGTAGGGCCTTTGCCTTTAAGTACTGCTCCTACTATTCTCCGGGCCGTACCTATCTTTACAATAACTTTATTTTTATTACCAAAGGACTATGAGATGATGTTTCCACCATCTTTAGGAGCATTGGCTGGATGGATTATTACTACATTTGAAGCTTTGGTGATTTCTTGCACTATTACCAATATTATCAATATCATTACTTTAGGATCTATATCTGATGATGGAATTACTAGACTTTTCTCAGCTATTGTAACCTTGTCTTCAGGAATGATCGTGCCTCTTCCTCTTTTTCCAGAATGATTAAAAAGGATTTTAATAATATTGCCCTTTAGTGGTTTACTTGATATCCCATCAAGATTCTATACTGGGCATATTCCTTTTAATCAACTGTATATATACTTAATTTTTCAAATAGTTTGGGTAATTTTATTATATGGATTGGGGCGATGGCTATTAAATAGAAAATTAAAGGGAATTGTAGTACAAGGAGGATAGGAATGGGCGGGCTTAGACTTTATTTTAGGTATTTATCATTGTGTATCCAGAGTCAATTATAGTATAGAGCTTCCTTTATCATGATGAGTATTGGGCATTTTATAATTACTTTTATAGATTTTATAGGCTTATGGGTGCTTTTTGATAGGTTTGGAAATCTAAAAGGATTTAGTCTTGAAGAAGCAGCTTTATTTTATGGGGTGGTTCATATTGCTTTTGCAATAGTAGAAGCCTGGACTAGAGGTTTTGACATTTTCCCTTGGCTGGTTAAAAATAGAGATTTTGATAGAATACTTACAAGGCCTAGAAGTACGGTTTTACAGGGATTAGGGTATGATTTTCAAGCAATGAGAGTTGGAAGGTTTTTTAAAGGACTTATTGTTTTATTCTGGGCTATTTATAAATTAGATATGAGATGGACTTTAGATAAAGTATTCCTTTTAATATTTTCAATACTTGGAGGGAATTTTTTATTTTACTCCAAGCTACATCATCCTTTTGGTCTGTACAGAGCTTAGAAATAGTGAACTCTTTTACTTATGGAGGTATAGAAACAGCCCAATATCCATTGTCTATGTATAAATCTTGGTTTAGAAAAATATTTATTTTTATAATTCCTCTAGCATGTATAAACTACTTTCCAGCTATGGCGATCCTTGAAAAGTCAGGTCCATTAAAGTCACCCTTATGGTTCCAATGGATGTCTCCTGTAGCTGCAATATTCTTTTTAATTAGCCTTTTGGTTTGGAAATTTGGAGTAAAGTATTATAAATCAATGGGAAGTTAACGATAAGGAATGTTGCATTTTCATATTATTATGAAGGAATATATGAATCAATGTAGAATATATAAGAGAATCCCATTTACTAAGCAAGTGAAATCAAAGAGAATCATGGGAGGTGCTTTATGAGACCAATTAACCATATAACCTTTTCAGTTTCAAATCTTGAGAAGTCCATAGAATTTTATCAAAAGGTTTTTGGGGCAAAGTTGCTTGTAAAAGGAGAAAAGCTTGCTTATTTTGATTTAGATGGATTATGGTTGGCTCTAAACCTTGAGGAAGACATACCAAGGAATGAAATATATAAATCATATACCCATATAAGTTTTACTATAGATGAAAAGGATTACGATAAAAAATTAGAGAAGTTGAAGAGATTAAATGTGAATATTCAGGAAGGCAGATCAAGATATGAAGAAGAAGGAAAGTCCATTTATTTTCGTGATCCAGATGGACATCTGTTTGAATTTCATACTAAGTCTAGGGAAGATAGGATTAATTTTTACAAGAAAAATAGGCATGATTTAGAGTTTTTCATATAAAAGGACAAGATGAATAAAAATTTGTCAAAAAAGGAGGAGGTATTTTAATGGATGTATTAGAAGCCATATTTACAAGGAGGAGCATACGAAGATTTACAGGAGAGCCAATTAAGGAAGAGGATTTAAGAACCATATTAAAGGCTGGGTTTCAAGCTCCATCAGCTCATAATTATGAGCCAAGAGAATATGTAGTGGTAAGGGATAAAGAGGTATTGGATAGAATCGCAGAATTCCACAAGTATGCAAAGATGCTACCAAAAGCAGGATGTGGAATAATCGTATGCGGAGATAAGGAAAAGCAGCCAGAAATAGGTTTTCTTGTAGAGGACTGTTCTGCATCCATACAAAATATGCTATTAGCAGCCCATGGATTAGGCTTAGGGGCTGTATGGTGTGGAATTTATTCCGTAGAAAAGCTGATTAAATCTGTGGCAGACGTATTAGAACTACCGGATAATTTAATACCAATTGGTATGGTAGTGGTTGGAGTTAAAGCTGAGGATAAGGAACCTATAGATAGATTTGATGAAAATAAAGTCCATTTTGACAAATGGAAATAAGGGGAGTTAAAACATGCTACATGATATCATGTAGTATGTTTTAACATTAGAATGAAAGGATTTCAATGTAGTGAAATAATTTACTTAATGATAAATGGCTCTAAGGCTATGGAGTTATTGGGACTTTAAAATATAGTTTATAAAAGCAAAAACCTTAGTCTATGTGCCCATATTCTCTAAGAATGATAAAATATATTGGGAAATTATGATATATGTAACGGAGGAAAGGGGATACAATGGATAAATTTGATATTTAGATCTATATTTTTAATTAATCATGAACATAATATTAGAATATGCTTTGGAGCGATAAATTTTGGTTTAAAAATACTGAAGTTTATTATAGGGCTATGATAAATATTAGCCCTATTTAACTTTTATTAGCATACTACCGATTATATAGGGAGGGATTTAATTGGCTTTAACGGAACAGGAAAAAACTTGCCCTATTTGTGGCAAGAACAATAATTGTCAACATGGAGAGGGTAGCTGTTGGTGTACTGAAGTGGAGATACCAAGTCATATCTTTGAGTTAGTACCAGATGATAAAAAGGGCAAAGTATGTATATGCAAGGACTGTATAGATAGATATACAAGGAATAAAGGTTAGAGGTGATGAGATGGTATTAGAAATATATCCAGATATTTATTTATTAGAGATTCCATTACCTAATAATCCTCTTAGGTCACTAAATAGTTATGTGATTAAATCGAAAGAATTAAACTTAATCATTGACACGGGATTTAACATAGAAGAATGTAAAGATGCATTTATGAAAGGGTTGAAGGATTTAAATATAAATATTGAAAATACCAGTTTGCTAATAACCCATCTCCATTCAGACCATTCTGGATTGGCGGCTAGTTTAAATCAGAAAGGGGTTAAGGTGTATGCAGGAGAAATAGATGGAAATATGATTAATGAAATGACTAAGGAAGAGTATTGGAAAAGATTTGATGATTATAAAATATTGTTCGATTTAGAGAGGGATAATATATCCATAGATGATCATCCTGGTTATAAGTACTGTCCTAAGAAACCTATAGACTTTATTCCATTAGAGGAAGGCCAGATATTGACCATAGGAAATTATAAATTGGAGGTAGTAGATATACCTGGCCATACACCTGGCCATATTGGACTATATGAAAGGGAGCATAGACTATTTTTTGGAGGAGATCATGTCCTCAATAGGATAACACCTAATATTAGCTTTTGGGGATTTAATGGTGATATATTGTCCATATACTTTGAGAGCTTAAAAAAAGTCTATGATTACTCCATTGATTTCCTATTTTCTTCCCATAGAAGCATTGTAACAGCTCATAGGAAAAGGATTGAACAATTGCTAAAACATCATGCTGAGCGATTGAATGAGATCAGGGGGATTATAAAGGATAAAAAGATGAGCATTAGGGATGTAGCATCAAAAATGCATTGGGATTTAAGGTGCGATAGTTGGGAATATTTCCCTAGTCCTCAAAAGTGGTTTGCATCAGGAGAAGCTATGAGTCATTTAGAGCATTTAGCCTATATTGGAGAGGCCGAAAGAACTGAGAAAAATGGAATATTGTATTATAAATTAATAGGATAAAACTCACAAAAATGGAAGCTACCGTTTTATTTAGGAGATATTTATGATATCCTATAAAAGTAGATATTGAAATCCGAGAACCAGAAAAAGGAGGCGTTAATGTGTCGTTAGAGCAATTGGAATTACCCGAAAAAGGTGAGGAAATAGTAGTAATGGAAACCAATTATGGGATTATTAAGATGAGGCTTTTTCCAGATGTAGCACCAAAGGCTGTAGAAAATTTTAAAACTCATGTTGAAAATGGCTATTATGATGGATTGACCTTCCATAGGGTAATAGATGGTTTTATGATACAGGGGGGAGACCCTCTTGGAACTGGAGTTGGTGGAGAAAGCATATGGGGACAGCCTTTTGAGGATGAATTCCACATTAATTATCACAACTTTAGAGGTGCCTTATCCATGGCAAATGCGGGACCAAACACCAATGGCAGCCAGTTTTTCATAGTTCAAAGGGATACGGTTGAAGAATCTTTAATCGATCAAATGGCCCAAATAGGTGAAGAGGGTGGATTCCCTGAAGCTGTTGTAAAAGCTTATGGAGAATTAGGAGGCACACCCCATCTGGACTATAGACATACCGTTTTCGGCCAAGTATTTGAGGGGATGGATGTGGTGGATAAGATTGCAGCTGTGAAAACCGACTTGAACGATAAGCCCATTCAACCAGTTATAATATTGAAAGTTAAAATAGCAGAGTATTATTGACGATGATTCTAACTATAGCAAAAGAAGTTCTGATTATAATTTTACTTATTAAGGGTATACAAGTGACGAATGTATGCTTGAAAAAAATAACTTTTAAGGTTAGGTCATATATGACCTAACCTTGTTATTCGTTCCATTTCAAGAATTTATCCTCTAAAATGGATATTACTTTATACATCATTGCTGAGATCAAGGCTAAGACGAAGACACTCATCATTACCAAGTCCAGTTTAAAAACTTGACCACCATATACTATCAGATAACCTATTCCTGCTTTAGACACAAGAAACTCACCTACAATTACTCCTACCCACGACAGCCCGATATTTACCTTCAAAGTACTGATCATAGTAGGTATAGAATAGGGTAATACCACTTTTCTCAAGATTTGATACTTAGTAGCTCCAAAGGTTTGCAGTAGTTTGATTTTATCCTTGTCTACTGATATGAAGCTAAAATAGACATTCATAATTGTAACAACTATTGAAATTGTAATGGCTGTAACTATAATTCCAGAGTATCCTGCACCAATCCAAATGATTATTATAGGGGCGAGAGCAGTTTTAGGTAAGCTATTAAGCACTACAAGATAAGGATCAAGTACTTTTGCCCAAAAGTCAGACCACCATAATCCTATTGCAACAAGGATTCCCAGTAGTGTTCCAGCAGTAAAACCTACAATGGTTTCAAAGACAGAAATCCCAACATGGTATAAAAGGTCTCCTTCTTTTAAATACCGCAAAAATAATTGCCAAATACCTGTAGGATAGCTAGTTAAAAATGAATCTATCCATTTAAGTCTAGCTGCTACCTCCCAGAGCATTAATCCTACTATTAATATGGAGATTTGTACAATTAAAATATTACGCTTTCTTTTCTTAATCCTATTTAGATACTTAGCATGTTCCTGAGATATTGAATTATTAGACATGAACATCAAGCTCCTTCCATATTTTGTTAAAGTAATGTCTAAATTCAGGAGCTTCACGACATTTAATTGGGCTCCATTCTCCTCCGGGGCAACTCAACTCAATATTTATAATATCTTTAATACTTGCAGGCCTATTGGTTAACACGATTATTCGATCGGACATGGATATTGCTTCAGCAATATCGTGAGTTACTAAAAGAGCAGTTTTATTCTCTTTTTTTAGGATAACACCAATTTCATCAGCTATTGCCAATCTTGTCTGATAGTCTAAAGCGGAAAAGGGTTCGTCCAATAGGAGTAGCTTAGGTTCTACAATTAATGTTCTTATTAAAGCAGCTCTTTGTCTCATTCCTCCAGACAGCTGTCTGGGATAGCTATTTTTAAAGTCTAATAACCCGTAAGTTTCCAATAGTTTTTCTGCTTTTTTAACATCCTTATCTTTTACCTTACCCTGGATCTCAAGACCTAGTAATACATTTTGAAGAATCGTTCGCCACTCAAACAGGTGGTCTCGCTGAAACATATAGCCTATATCTTTCATTGGACCTGTTACCTTTTTTCCATTAACTAACACCTTACCTGTTGAAGGCTTAATTAGACCTGCAATAATGGAAAGCAAGGTAGATTTTCCACAGCCACTAGGGCCTACAATTCCTAATATTTCACCTTCGTATACATTAAAATCTATATTGTGTATGGCCTCTGTTTCCCCATTAAAAGTATGGTAGGTCATACCTAAATTTTTAATTTCAACTAAAGTTTTTTTATCCATGAGCAACTCCCCTTTATAGGACATATGATACTTCATAATATTCAATAAAAAAAATTATGTGAATAGACAAGGAAGTTTTCAAGATAAAATTAGAAAAATCATGGTATAATAGAAAAAACTAATAGGAAAAAGGGGGAAATTGTCTTGCATCAATACAGAGGAAAATTAATTGTTCACACTGGCTCTATGTTTTCAGGTAAAACATCTAGTTTAGAAAAGGATGTTAAAAGGTTTAATATTGCCAAATATAAAACATTAGCTTTTAAACCTGCCATTGACAATAGATATAAGAAAAATGCAATTGTAACCCATGATCTGACTTCAATAAATGCAATTTTAGTCAATGATATAGATGAGATAATAGAGTACTGTAATGAGTTAGAACCTGATGTAATTGCCATTGATGAAATACAGTTTTTAGGTGGATTAGTGGAGAATATTGTTTCCGGTATTAATAGTTTGCTTGAAAAAGGATTGACCGTTATAGTAGCTGGATTAGATATAGATTTTACTGGAACGCCTTTTGAGATTGTAAAGGAACTAATGCCTATTGCAGATTACCTATATAAGCACCATGCTGTATGCGTAAGATGTGGTAATGATGGATGGGTAAGTCACAGAAAATCAAAGGATATGGAAAGAATTAAAATAGGCGCTACTGATGAATATGAGCCTTTATGTAGAAAATGCTTCCTAGAAGCAAGAGAAGAATCTGGTTTTAATAAGTAGGAGGTTTAATATGGACGATTATATTCTATTTCAGCCATCAGTAAAGCCTTTACATAATGAAGACGAGGGCGATTATTGGTTCTTGTTTAGAGATGATAAGTTAATGGTATATGAGAAAGACGGGAAAATATCTATACCTCGAAGGAAAGATGTTCTTAAATTAAATATAAGTATATATAATATTCAATGTATGGGAGCTTATTTTGGGTACAATTGCTATTGTGGAGAGTTTGTCGATATTTTAGACGATGAAAAAAACAAACTAATGGATTTAAAAACTCTTTCTAAATCCATTGAGGAAAACTATTATTATTTAGCCTCAAAGGCCAAATTATTACTTAATTGGCTAAAGTCTAACCAATACTGTGGTAGATGTGGTTCTAAAATGCATATGAAGGATAGTAAATCTGAAAGGGCTATGGTATGTTCCATGTGTAATAACACTACTTGGCCAAGAACTTCACCAGCAATTATAGTAGCAGTTACTAAAGGAGATAAGCTATTACTAGCTCACAATAGACAGTTTCCCAATGGAAGATATAGTGTGATTGCTGGGTTTGTAGAATATGGGGAAACCCTTGAGGAATGTGTAAAAAGGGAAGTATATGAGGAAGTTGGAATTAAGGTAAGAAATATAAAGTATTTTGGGTCTCAACCTTGGCCCTTCCCAAATTCCATGATGATAGGATTTACAGCAGAATATTTAGATGGAGAAATAAAAGTAGATGGAGATGAAATAATAGATGCTAATTGGTTTACTAAGGAAGAAGTGTTGAGGATGCATAATAAATCTATCAGTTTAGGATCTCAATTAATAGAATGGTTTATAAAAACATATTAACATGGGAATGGAGGAGAGCGATGAAAAGGAATATTAAGGTATTGTTAATTTTAATGATTCTTTTAATAGCTATGGCTATTCCTCATAAGACTTTTGTGGAAGAGGGAAAAAATTCATTAACAATACTATTTACCCATGACTTGCATGATCATTATTATCCTTTTCAAGTTGAGGAAAAAGGACAGATTAAAACATTAGGTGGATATGCTCGTCTATATTCTGTGATTAAAAGTGAGAGGGAAAAGGACCCAAATTTATTATTGATAGATGGTGGGGATTTTTCCATGGGAACCCTTTTTCAAACTATATTTTCTACCGATTCCCCAGCTCTTAGGATAATGGGGAAAATGGGATATGATGTGACCACCTTTGGAAATCATGAGTTTGATTTCAGGGCAGAGGGATTAGCAGAGAGTTTAATGGCTGCAAAGAATAGTAGAGATCCACTACCTGAAATTGTAGCCTCCAATATATTCTTTCCTGAAGATGACAATGAACTTTTATCACCAGAATTAGAGAAATTGAAAAAATCCATGGTGGAATATGGAGTAAAAGATTATGTCATAATTGAAAGAAAGGGTTTTAAGATAGGGATATTTGGTCTAATGGGAAAGGAAGCAGATTCCAATGCTCCTATGGCCGGAGTTGAATTCACAGACCAAATTAAGGCAGCAAAAAATATGGTTAATATATTAAAGGACGAAGAGAACGTAGATTTAATAATATGCTTATCCCATTCGGGGACTAGCAGCGATAAATCAAAATCGGAAGACGAGATATTAGCCAAGGAGATCCCAGATATAGACGTTATAATAAGTGCACATACCCATACAACTCTTCATGAACCTATAATAGTAGGAAATACCATAATAGCTTCTTGTGGCCAGTATGGGGAAAACTTAGGCATAATAAATATTTCTCCAGGTCAAGATAATAAATGGCACTTAAAGGATTATAGATTAGAGCCCATAACTGATTCTATACCAATGGATGAAACTATTTCTGAGGAAATAGAATATTATAAATCCATTGTACAGGATAAATATTTAGACAGATTTAATCTAACTTTCGATGAGGTTTTAGCTTATAGTCCATTTAGCTTTACACCTTTAGGAAAGCTAGGTAGTGAGCATGGGGAGGATATCTTAGGCAATCTCATTAGTGATTCTTATATTTATGCTGTTAAGAAAGCAGAAGGAGAGAATTATGAGCCAATTGCCGTTGCAATCGTACCTAATGGAACTATAAGAGGTTCCTTCGTAAAAGGATATATAACGGTGGACCATGTATTTACCGTAAGTTCTCTAGGAATAGGAGCAGACAAGGTTTCAGGCTATCCATTGATTTCAGTATACTTGACTGGAAAAGAGCTAAAAACCGTTGCAGAGGTAGACGCATCCATTGCTCCAATTATGAGTGTTGCCCAATTATACACTTCGGGGCTTAATTACACGTTTAATCCTAATAGGCTGATATTTAATAAGGTTACAGATGTCTATTTAGAAAGAGAAGATGGTAGCAGGGAAGAAATTGAAGACGATAAACTTTACCGGGTAGTAGCAGGTCTATATTCTGCACAAATGCTTTCAATAGTAGGGGATAAATCCTTTGGTTTATTGTCCATAGTTCCTAAGACCAAGGATGGAGTTCCCATCGAGGATTTTGAAGCACATATAATATATGACAGTGGGCATGAGATTAAAGAATGGCTAGCCCTAGCTGAATATTTAAAATCCTTCGATAAAGAAAATGGCATACCACAAGTACCAGAATACTATAGTCAAAAACAGGGAAGAAAAATAGTAGATGATGATCCTAGCATCATTGCAAGGATTAAAAACCCCAATAGAATAGCTCTAATACTATATTCCATTATTTTAATTATATTAACCCTAATAGCTTTATTAATAAGAATTATAATTAGAAGACGCAAGAAGAAAACTTTTGCATAATACAAAAGATGCAAAAGGGACGGGGGTTTTTGCATCAATTTCAAAGTTAATGAAGAAGATGCAGATAGAGCTGTCCCTTTTGAAGTTTCTGTTCCAAATCTAATCATGATATTCATAAAAATAGGCTTTATTCTCTTATAGATTTATAATCGCCATTATAATATGATATAATTTTAAAATATATCCTGTTTACAATACCTAAAATGTAGTATTATTGTAGTTGTGGAAATAGGTTTGAGGTCATAGATTTAAATTTGTAACATAAATGAGACTTTATGAAGAATCCTTATAGTCAGCTACATAATCTTAACAGTTTTATTAATAATAATACTTATAAATCCACTGACCAGTGTAGCCTATGGTAGGCGAAAAGTATTTACTGTAGCACACTTTGCCTATGTGCAAAAAGTAGGTGATATCCTATCAGATAAAGATTTATCCCCTAAAACCTTTTGGCTTTTAGTTCATGAAGGACACTTTATTAGAGTTTCTGCGAGAGATGTTTAGGCTACAACAGCTTGGGAAAAGAGACGGTATCTATGCTTGAATCCGTTATAGATTCTCTTAAAGAAATATATCAATTACTTGAGGATGGTTTGGAGGCTGATGAAAAAATAGATGATTTAATTGTTTTTTGGATGAAGCTGTAAAATAGGGCGGTGAAATAAGAGATACCAATAAGAGAAACAAACTCATGTGGTTAATCAAATGATTACATTGTTAGTTAGGTTAAACAAAATATACCTCAGGCAGTTATAATTGCCTGAGGTGTTTTGTGTGCCTTGAGGTCAATTTAATCGACTGTAACTCCATAATATTTTTCAGCATTTCTGATAAATATGTTTTTAATATATTCCTGATCGTTTATTTCTGCTAAAAATATTGCCTTTCTTAAAGTCTCCTCATAATTTTTAAAGCCTAAATTCAATTCAGATGTAAACTTTCTAAAAAAGAATTTAGGTAGAATATCTAAACTTTTATTTTTAATGCAGTATTCAATTCCTTTATCTGAAAAATAGAGAGATTTTTCATATTCGCCCTTTATATAATACAGCGTTGCCAAGTTTATAACTGATTTTGGAAAAAGAATATTATCCTCATATAGTAACGTTCTAATATGGGATAGCAGGTTTAGATAGGTTTCATCTACATACAAACTATATGCCATAGTTGATATATTGATAAGGATTCTTTTTTCTATAGGACTGTAGCTGAAGTTTTTATAATTGCTAATTTGAAAAGCGTATATTTTAGATTTAATTGATTCAATTAACAAATATATCGCTTCTGATCTGTCATGGTATTTTAAATCCACATAAGTGGCCTCAAGCAATTTTGTATAGATATTTTTTCATAGGATGTGAAGTGTTTTAGTTATAGTCTTGATAATTGATTTATACACTTTCAATATCATCTAAATTGTCACATAGTCTATTTAGACCAACAAGCAAACTAAACTAAACAAAAATATGGGATTAACACATGATAATTGCAGATAATTAGCATGTGTTAATAAGGGTTAAATAAAAATTAAAATGTAGGTGCTAAGTATGACTGAAAGGGAATTATATAGATGGAAGGAAATTATTAATATTAATTTATAGATATCATTACTCTGAAGAAATGGCGAGTAAGATTATTTATAGTAATTTAAACTTTGGAAGTAAAATAAGGTTGGAACTAGGATAGGTGAAGTCATACAGAGGTTTTCTACAAGTCTTTTTGCTAGATATCAGACCTAGGCTAAACTAGTTGGTGAAAGTCCAATAGTGAGAGTAAAATATCAATCGCTAACCTAGGATAAGGCAGTCCATCACGAGATGGAATGCAAGAAGGACAGTTTTTGTCGCATA
Organism: Tepidimicrobium xylanilyticum; assembly: GCF_900106765.1. Classification (NCBI taxonomy): domain Bacteria; kingdom Bacillati; phylum Bacillota; class Tissierellia; order Tissierellales; family Tepidimicrobiaceae; genus Tepidimicrobium; species Tepidimicrobium xylanilyticum. The sequence continues at coordinate 20,181 of NZ_FNNG01000007.1, read as the reverse complement.
GTATTCTATGGGATTAGAAGTTGCACGGATAGAACCGTTCAAATAAGAATAGCAAGTCAAGACCTTGTATACTTAAGCTGTCTGGAATCTAATTTGTAAACAATCATAACCTTCTAATGATTTAATGTTGGAAATCCTGTAATGTAACGGGAATGGTTCTTTTGCGTTAACTCCTAATTTCATAGATTAGGATACAAACAGAACCATCCCCATTTATTATAGTACGAGACTATAAGTAATTTTGTGCTTTAGAGAAAATTAATCATCATTACCTAGCCCCTCTAAAACTTATTCAAACTCTATTTCCCAATTTCCTAAAAGTAAGGTTGTTGGTGATTCAAAATATATCGAAAAACCCTTACCTGCCTCTTCCTTATCTATGAATAGTTCTGTGAAACCTGTATCTTCATTAAACCAGATTCCATAGCCAGAAATACCACCTATTCTTACATCATCTAATATTTCATCTTCTAAAGGATTAGCCTTTAAACTGATTATTATTTCATCCCCATCTTTTCTCACATCTACTACATTTATCTTAAAATCTCCTAAATTTAGAGTTTTATTAATATTTTTTACTTCGCCATCATCTGGTGTTTGAATATTAATTTTCTCTGTTTTCAAATCGGGATAATTAACTTTCACATAAGGCAATACAAGCTTCAACCCTTCTTTATCCATAATATGGAAATAAAAATCTGACATTAGGCTACCAAAGGAAGATGGTATTGTAGGATATGTTTTATTTCCTTCCTTATCTATTAGATACATGCTTTTATCTATGTTTAAAGTAGGGTTCCAAACAGATATGGATAAATTTTCTTCAAAGGGATAGTCTACAATTTTTCTATCTTTGGATCTATTCAATAAACTTACCATAATTTTATCATCCATAGGTTTTTTAATGGCTACAATGCTAATTCCCTTATCTTGAGCATAGGGCCCTAGTTGTAAAAAATCTTCTACTTCTTTTGCATTTTCTAGAGTGAAAGGAATCTCCAAGTTTCCCAATATCAAGCTATAATCCCTATATTCTCCTTCTACTTCATAAATATAATCTCCTTGCCAAAAATCTCCACCGCCTGCTTTACCACAGATTTTTGGATGGGAGATATTATTTTTTTCATCTTTTAACAAAACTTTTTCATTATCAATTAAGTCATAATTACTTTCTATGCTAACTGTTAGGTTATTATCCAATTTAGATGCAGCTATAATCTTAACAAAGGTTTCATCCTCCTCATAATATACTTGTTCTTTAAGGGTTAAAACTATTCCTTCATCTTTATTCACTAGAATATTATATCCGGGAACATATTGTAGCACTTGTTTTAGGGCTGCTTCGACCCTTTCTAATCCTATTATACTTATTGAACTGATAATTATAGTTAATGAAGCTGCTACAGCAATTAATGATCTTTTTAATTCTGTTTTTCTGATGTTATTATATTCTTTTCCCTTTTCAAAACCTAAGTTTATACTTTCATCTAAATTATCAGGAAGAGGAATACTATTCAACATATTTCTTAACTTATCTGTCATATACACCCTCCTCAATCTTTAATTTTTCCAATGCTCTATAATATTTTGTCTTAACTGTGCTTATTGGCATCTTTAGTTCATCTGAAATTATTTCAAAGGTATATTCAAAATATATTTTTAAAACAATAATGTTCTTTTCATCTATAGATAAGGTTTTTAAATTATCCATGAACATATTAATACTTTCTTTTTCCTCTGTTTTCAGCACTTTTGCACTTGATAAATCATCTAATAGAATATTTTTATTTTTTCTAAGTAGATCTTTCGATTTATTGACGGCTATTTTTAAAAGCCATGATTTAAACTTAAGCTTGTCTTTTATTTTATCTTTTGAAATATAAGCCTGATAGGCTGTTTCTTGGACAATATCTAGAGCGTCTGCTTCATTATTTACATAGGTATATGCTATTCTATAGATATCGCCTTTATATTTTTTGAATAATGTTTCAAATTCTTTTGTAGATAGTTCTATTTTAAAGCACCTCCTAAAAACAAGATTCTATATATAAGACGGATAAAAGCTTAAAAAAGTTTCAAATTAATGCAAAAAAGCGGATCAATTTGCATCCCCTTCCATAGGGTTTTGAATTAATGCAAATGATCCGTTCTCATTTCATAATCTACTAAGTTTAAACAAGTAAGAAACTAATAGCACACCTAGTATTATCATATAATTTCTAGTATTTTTTGAATCCTTCTTGTTGAGTTTATAATAGACATAGGAAGATAAGACCAATATAAAATAGATTGCTAAATATACCGTTCTAACAGTCGTCATAAATTTATAATATTCATAATTACTGTAATCAATTAATAGCTGTGTTCCAATAAAAGTTATCCAAAAAAAATAGTAAAAAGATCCTTTAATTTCTACCGATTTTGCAACACTATCCATTAACTTTCTGATATTAACACCTCCATATGTAAAATGAACTTTTAATTTTAGGGGAATTACTAGTTCTTATAATGTAATCTTATTATATAATGTATTCACCTCTAAATTAAGAAGCTAGTGCTAATTAAGCCCATTATTTAGTATACTCTTATAATATTTTACAGGAAGGCCAATTTGTTTTCTATATAATATTAAAATTTTTAGATAGGCCTATTACTATACCAATAAAAATGCATACGTCTGATATTTGTTTGTTAGTAATTCCAATTATTATATCTTCTTGATTAACTAAGAAGAGTTCTGAAAGTTATTTAAGTTTTCCAATTATCCTCCTAGTACACGATCTTTAGCAATATTAAGAAATGTTATGCTATTGCTATATTATACCATAATCTAAAGCTATAAATTAGAACATAATTTCAAGACTATGTCCAGTTATATAGAATGAGTTCTACAATTTATTTGTATTTATTGCTTGACTAGTATTTCACATTGATGTATACTTTTAGTAGTATATGAAATTTTATGAAAAAAATCAAAATGACAGAGTAGATAATATGCGTAAAGTGTTAGAGGATGGAACGTTGCCTCTAAACGAAAAGCTTCGGCTTGCGACATATTATCGCGTTCGCTGTCACTTCAGTAATATCTTCTTTCTGATGTGACAGGCTGTCATATCTTACAGAAAGGAGGTATTTTTTTGTGAAAAAACTAAACACAAAAACTATCGTTGTTTCAGGTTTTTTAATAGCTTTAAACATCGTACTATCAAGGATACTGATTATTCCAGGTATAATTAATTTTGGAGGATTTCCCATTATATTTGGAGGGGTGGTCTTTGGGCCTATGGTTGGAGGTATAGTGGGTGCTGTCGGAGATATTCTTAGTCATTTTTTAAGGCCTACAGGACCTTTTATGCCACATTTTGTACTCACTTCAGCCCTTACGGGCATAATTCCTGGAATATTAGTAAAAACACTGAATTTAAACTGGAATAAGCCATCCTTGTGGAAAATATTTATAGCTATATTCGTAGGACAAGTAACAACAAGCGTTTTTATGGTGCCTTATTTCAGAAATATTCTCTTTGATCATCCTTTATTTTTAACCATGACAAAAGCTGCAACCAGACAAGCAGTAAATATTCCTACTTATTCTATATTAATAAAGTTAATGGTTCCTGCTTTATATAAATCAGGAAGCCTTAAAGAAGCTTAAATGATGTATATGATTTTGATTTATTATTTATTGGTGCATTGATAATAGAAGCAATGCACCAATTTGCTTAGGTTTTAAAATAAATGTTGGGGCATGTAAAACTGGTATTCAAATATTTTGTTTTAAATAAGAAAATGTACTGATGATATAGATCTGCTAAAATGTCCATTAGCTAAAGAATACAGACAGTTTTACTATTTGACATTAATGAGATGAAACCATTTTTGCACTGAAAAAATTAGTAAAATCATTAATTTTGAATTATTAAACTTGCTCAAGTAACTGTGAAACTATTTCCAAAAAGCTGAATAAAAATATGGCCCTTTATAATCAGAGTAATTTTTATAGTAAAAATCTTGAAAAATTAGTGTAAGGATTATAGTTTATTTCTAAAGTTAAACCATGAGATAATAATACCAGATGTTCAAAATTAGTTTGTCGTCTAGAGAATAAATGTACCTATTTACTCTAAATTATTGAAGTTTCAATAAAAATTTGATAAAATATTGGTAAGTAAGTAAGTAAGAAAGGATGGAAATATATAATAATGAGAATGTAAGCCTTCGCTATTTAGAACATTTTAATCTAAGTCTTAAACTGCCTATTTTAATAGGCTTTATTGTTGTTGAAAGATGTTCGGAAGGCGATTAAATTTATCATTTATTATATATTTCTATAAACATTAGTATAACTTTGCCAATGTATAATTTCTATATTTTATTATAAATGATAATTAATCCCTTCCTATATAAGGAGGGTTTTTTTATGCTTGTTTTAGATATTAGTAAGCTGAAAAAATATTATGGAGACAGGTTGATTCTAGATATTAAGGATTTAAAAATATATAGGGAAGATAAGGTAGGAATAGTTGGTTTAAATGGCAGTGGGAAAACCACTTTGTTAAACTTGATTTCCAAAGACGTATTGCCAGATGAAGGATTTATAAGAAGATTTGGGAATATATCCTATATCAAACAGTTGGAATATGGAAATGCAGAAATAGCCCACGGAAAGTATATATCAGAATTTGGCTTGAAGGGTAAGAGCAAATCCTATATGAGTGGGGGAGAATTGACCAGACTAAAAATAGCTGAAGCTTTTTCCAAAGATTGCAGCCTGCTTCTTGCAGATGAGCCTACATCTAATCTGGATTTAGATGGAATTAATATGCTGCTAGAAAAGTTATTAAATTTCGATAATGCCTTGTTAATAGTTTCCCATGACAGGGATTTACTAGATAGGGTATGTAATAAGATTTTGGAAATTGAAGATGGTCATGTAAAATTATATGATGGGAATTACTCTGACCATAAAGAACAGAAGGAGCTGGAAAGAAAAACTAAGGAATTAGAATATGAAAAGTATATTAAGGAGAAAAAGAGACTGGAAAGGGCAATCATTGAAACCAAAAACAAGTCTAGAAGTATTAAGAAAACACCAAGACGGATGGGAATTTCAGAAGCTAGACTTCATAAAATGGGGAATCAAAGCGCAAAGAGGAGCTTAGAGAAAAAAGCAAAGGCTATACAAAGCAGGTTAGAAAAGTTAGAGGTGAAGGAGAAGGTAAAGGATCTAGAAAAAGTAAGGGTAGATATATTGGGAGACGAAATTCACACAAAGATCCTTATAGAAGGTCAAGATATAAATAAATCCTTTGGTAAGAGAACATTATTTAAGAAGGGGAATTTTCAAATTTATAATGGCAGTAAAACTGCCCTTATAGGGGATAACGGTAGTGGAAAAACTACTTTACTAAACATGATAATGAATGAGGAAAAGGGTATTAAAATATCCCGTAAAGCAAAAATAGGATATTTTAGTCAGGATTTAAGCATATTAGATGAGAATAAATCCATAATAGAAAATATTATGAAAACAAGTATTTATGATGAAACCACCATAAGGATTATACTTGCTAGATTGTTGTTTAAAAGGGAAGATGTATATAAGAAGGTTAAGGTATTAAGCGGTGGGGAAAGGGTTAAGGTTTCACTAGCGAAAATATTAAGCTCTGATTTTAATATGCTCATATTAGATGAACCTACCAATTATTTGGATATTTACTCCATAGAAGCTGTGGAAGAAGCTTTATTGGATTATGAAGGAACTATTTTATTTGTATCCCATGATAGAAGGTTCATAGATAGAATTGCAGATAATATTATCTATATTGAGAACCAAAAGATAAGAACCTTTAATGGGAGATTAAAAGAATTGGAAGATAGCAAGAATAAATCTAAAGATATGGATAAAAAGATATTAGAAGAAAAGGCAATCCTTGAATATAAGCTATCGGAAATATTAGGAAAACTTTCTTTGGCTGATAAAAACGATGCTATAGAAGCATTGGATAAAGAATATAATGAGATAGTAGAAAAATTAAAAAGGCTTAACGAAAATTAAGTGGGCACATGCCAACTTAATTTTCGTTAACTACATACTGAATAGCTTTGTCATATCTATAATCCTTAATTGGTGTAGCATTTACCTCTATATGGGGAATGGTTTTTACTTCTTCATTAATGGTAAAGTCCCCATTTAAAGCCATCATAGAACTAAACCTTATGACTATTCCACTATTTGGCAGCGAAAAGAATAAGGGGTCAATACCAATTCCATCCCCACCAGTGGTTTCACCTACCAGGGTAGCAAATCCGCTATCCTTGCAGAAGGCTGCAAAGCTTTCTGAGGAAGAATAAACCCTATAATCAACCAACAGATATATTTTACCCCTAAAATCTATAGGGTCTTTAGGTTTTATGGTTTTGGTAACCTTCCAATATCTTTGGAAATTCCTTTCTACTTCCTCTGGCATCTTTTTTAAAATATCCTGATCTAAATGAGATATGGGCTTTAGCTTTATGCCCCGTGATCTGTAAAAGGGGTTACCGTAATCTCCTCTTATGAATAGATAATTACTTACGGTAATTGACTTCTTAGCTAAAGGAGAAATAACATTTTCTTGCCAATAGTAGTCACTTCCGCCAGTATTTCCTCTAATATCTATTATAAGCTTTTCGTAATCTTTTATTTCTTCATAAAACCTTCTTATTTCCTTTCCATCTTCTTCTACCCGATTACCATCCATACTATGGATTTTTAAATAAGCTACTTCATCAGGAAGGATTATGTCCATTTCAAAGGCAGGATCAGTGTTACCAAAATAACCGAATTCTTCAGTGCTTTCTTCTTGGCCTAGGTAATCGTATCTCGCTAAGACCTTTTTGTCGTTAAAAACTTTAAACCAAGGCCTGTTCAAAAGGAATTTATTCTGCGAATAGACTTTATAATACCATTTAAAATGCTCCTTCTGTACCACATGGGTGTGGCCATTATTAAGTTCTCTCATTATATTCGATAATTCTTCTATGAATTCATCATCCGTTCTTGTATTTTTAATCCTTTCTATATATTCATCCTTATTGGCTAGCCAGTCTACACCGTGTAGCCTTTTATTTACTTCTAAAAAAGGATAGTTTTCTTTTATGATATTATAGGTATATTCAAAATCCTCCATTTTTTCTTTCGTAGTTAAGGGACTATCATTAATAGAAATGCTTTTATATGCTTTACTACAACTTATAGAAGAAATTAGAATTCCTATCAATACTAATATTAGTGTTTCCTTCAAAAGCCTTTTATTTTGCAACATTTACTCCTCCTATTATCTTATTTCCCTTCAATGTTGATACTTCCCAAATCCACAATGAGGGTTATAGAGTTTTTTCCATTGCCAGATTTACCAGATAATCTAGTATTGGTTTTCTCTTTGATATCTAATGGCATACTGGATTCTATACTACCTAAATTGGTGTTAGCCTCGATGGTGAAATTTGAATTCTTAGGCAACACTATTTTTATGCTACCTGAGCTTGATTCTGCCTTTATATCCCAATCCAACTTATCATATTTTATATCTATACTTCCTAAATTAGTCTTTGCATCTAAAGAGCCTTTAAGATTATTGATTTTTATGGAACCCAAATCTGCATTAAGTTTATTTTTTGCTGCAACTACATTATCTATATTTATTTCACCTAGGGAGGCTTTAATATCCAACTCTTTAAATGTTGAATTTTTAACATTTACATCTCCCAATTCCCCATAAGCATACATTTTGTCTAGTTTCAATCCTTCAATATTTGCAGAACCGAGATCAGTCTTTAAGTTTAACTTGTTTGCATATGAGGAGGGAATAATTATATCTAGGTATAAATCGGCTTTCATTGACTTATTTAAATTTTTATTGGTATTGATTTGGGCCATAGCTTCAAGAACTAATTTATTTCCAAATACTTTTTTGCTTAAATCCGTCCTAATATGATTTGAAATTGTGCCATAGTAGTGTAAGGACAGATCTTCTCTATCCTCAGTTACAATTTTAATGCTTGCCATATCTACATCGACATCTATTTCTTTAATTCCATCTAAGGATATAAATTCTTTCTCATCTATTTCTTTATATTTACCATTACTATTATTTGCCCATGATTTGTTTATATTTACCGAATAGTTTTTATCTCTATTTGCATTTATTGAATAACTTCCAGCTAATCTCAGACTCAAAAATCCTACACCGAAAGCTATTAACGTCACACCAATTAATATAGAAACTAATCTCTTTATATTCATGGAAATTACCCCCTACTTATTGATAATATCTATATTCCATCTTAAATATTTAATAATTCCTTGATACAATAGTTTAGTTAAATAAAAGCATCCAATACCCATCAACAGACCTAATGCAATTAAACCAATTCCAAAGGATATAGCTGTTATAGGATAGAAGCCTATACTAATAGTATAAGGGAAGAAAGGTGCTACTATTGTACCAAAGAAGGAACCAATCCCTGCAACTATAAAGGATATCGAAACAGCATAGAGGCCAAATAACAGTCCTATGACTAATAAAAATGGACCTAAAACGATGATCAAGTTGAAAATGCCTAATGCCATGGCAGCTAATATAGCTTTAATCAAATTTTTAGGTGATGGATTGTTTTTCGCCTCTGAAATAGTAGAAGATACCTTGTAGGATTTTGCTATATTTCTAGGGTCACCTAATTCCCTTGCAATTTCTTCCTCCGATTTTCCTTTAGATAAGCCTATTTCAAAATGTTCTTCATAATCGTATAAAATATCCATAATTTCGTTTTCTGGCAGCCCCATCAATCCATTACGCAAGGTATTGATATATTCCGTCCTATTCAACAAAATCACCCCTTATAATGTTATTAACTCCAATTGTGAATTCTTCCCATTCTTTTAATAGTTCTTCATAAGCTGATAATCCTTCCTCTGTAATTCTATAGTATTTTCTTGGAGGGCCTTCTTGAGATTCTTGTAGATAAGTTGTTACATATCCTTCTTTTCTAAATCGTCTTAAAAGGGGGTATATAGTTCCTTCAGATATATTAATATATTCTGATATGTATTCTACTAATTCGTAACCGTAAAACTCCCTTTTAGTTAACAAAGATAAAACGCATAGTTCCAATACTCCTTTTTTAAATTGAATATTCATAAGCATTCCCTTCCAAATATGATTAACTATATTATATATTATGCTACCTTTTAATACAAGGTACTATTCAATAAAAAAGCTGCAAGATGCAGCTAAAAATTCAGACCTTCTTTATGAACAGAAACGCTTAAGGCAATTCCAATACATATTAAGTTTATCAATTGGAAGGTTCCTCCATAACTTAAAAAGGGAAGGGGAATACCAGTTACTGGCATAAGTCCTATGGTCATTCCAATGTTTTCCCATATATGGAATAAAAACATGGCAGCAAAGCCAGTAATCAGAAGGGAACCAAAAGTGTCTTTACTATTTTTTGCAATTTTAATAAGCCTAAAGAGGAGTATGAAATATAAAAGTATTATGGCTAGTCCTCCTATTAAACCTAATTCCTCACAAACTACAGCAAAAATGAAATCAGTTTGTTTTTCAGGTAGATAATTATATTGGGTTTGGGTTCCTTGGAATAAGCCTCTTCCAAATACCTTTCCAGATCCAACTGCAATTCTTGATTGTAATGCTTGATAACCTGTTACAGAAGGGTCTCTTTCTGGCTCTAAGAAATTTAATATACGATCTCGCTGATAATCTTCAAGGGAGAACCATAGTATTGGAAGACTCAATACTCCAGCTAGTATTGCATAGCCAATGTACTTCCAATCTAAACCTGCTACAAAGAGCATTACCAATACGAAGAACACAAATACTATAGCAGTACCTAGATCAGGTTGCTTTGCAATTAACAAAATGGGTATTCCAGAAAACAACAGTATTTTAAATAGGGTAAAGGGCCTGTTTATTTCACTTTCGTTTTTCTCAATAAATTTAGCTAGAAAGATTATAATCCCTATTTTTGCAATTTCAGCAGGTTGAAAGGTAAAACCTCCAATGGATAACCAGGACCTTGCTCCCCATTGCTCATCTCCAGTCCCAAAAAAAATTACTGCTACTAATAACAATACTGAAACTATATAAATGGGAATATAAAATTTCCCTAAAAGCTGATAATCAAACAATAATAAAAATACTATGGCTAAAATGCCTAATATTGTAGAGATAAACTGCACCTTAACAAAACGATTGGTTTCAAATGTTAAGGTAGCAGATTTAATCATTACGATTCCAAATAGGCAAAGGATTATAACTGTTATAAATAGTATGAAATCGAAATTTTTGAATGCCTTTCTTTTCAGATTGAACATAAGCAAATACTCCTTCTGTTAGGGATAAAATGGTTTAATATAAATTAATCCATATTGGTTTAAAACTATATTTATAATAGCTTTTCTATAACTAGAATAAATTATATCATATTTTATATGGAAGCCATAGAAAAATTAAAACATTTAACACATCAATATAGGGTATAATGAATGAAAACGATATAATGGGAAATAGGATATATTGTAGTATAAATGGTATAAAGGTATTTTTGTTATTAATATTTTCGTTACAGGGAGGTTCATATATGTGTGGAAGGTTTTTATTAGATACGGATATTGAAGAGATTGCTAGAACCTATGGAGTATACAAAAGGGAGATTAAGGAATTTGATAGGGGAGATGTTTATCCCACTAAAGATGTGCCTATTCTTGTAGAAAATAATGATAGAACCATTATACTTGCAAACTGGGGTTTTCCATATATAAATAAAAAGGGAGTTGTAATAAATGCAAGAGCTGAAACTATCATGGAGAAACCCATGTTTAAAGATTCGTTTTATAATGGAAGATGTATTATTCCTGCTAATCTATTTTATGAATGGAAAGATGAAGGAGATAAGAAGAAGATAAGGCACAAGATCAGTTTGCAAAGCAATCCATTAATGTCTCTTGCAGGGATATATAAGATTACTATTGACGAAAATTCAAATGAAAGGCTAATGTTTGTTATAATAACTACTGAAGCTAATGAGAATATGAAATCTATTCATTCAAGGATGCCTCTTATAATAAAGGATGATATGGTAGGTGTTTGGCTAAAGAAAAATACCCCTACTGAAGAATTAAAAAAGATACTAAAAAGGAATATGGATGATAGCCTTATAATTGAAAGATGTGAAGATAGAGACTATCAGCAGCTAAGCATGTTCTAAGTTATTAAATCAATATTAAGGAGATGAGTAGATGAAAGATATAAGATTAAATAATATTATTTTTCCCATATGGCTTTTATTATTTTTTCCACCAGTTATATTCATAACTTTGATAGGAAACTATATAATCGATTCTTTAGTAATATTAGCTTGTTTTAAGATATTTAAATTGGCAGATTTTCATTATAGTATGACGTCCTTTTATAGAAAAAGTATAGTCAAAGTATGGATTTTTGGATTTTTGGCCGATTTTATTGGTGCTATAATATTATTTATATTGGGAATATTAGGTGATTCTTTTGGTTTATCCAATGAACTATTATCTGGAATAAATTATGACCCTTTCAGCAATATATGGGCTGTTATCATAATTCTATTTGCCATATTAATGTCGGGATTTTTTATATTCCTATTTAACTACAGGATTACTTTTAAAGAATTAATAGAAGATTTAAGTACTAGGTTTAAGCTTGCATTGACCATTGCGATTATTACCATGCCTTGGACCTTTTTATTGCCTACAAAGTGGTTTTATTATTGATTAGGGATTTGTGTGATGTCATAGAAAGGATGATTTAATGCTTATAGGTTGTCATTTAACTATTGCCAGAGGCTACAAGAAGGCTGCAGAATTGGCTTTAGATATAGGAGCTAATGTTTTTCAGTTTTTTAGTAGAAATCCAAGAGGCTCATCTAATAGGGAATTGGATTTAGAAGATGTTGAAGGGATGCGGGAAATATTAAGGAAACATGATTTTGGACCTTTGCTAGCCCATGCTCCATATATTATTAATTTGGCTTCCCATAAGGATAAAACCTATGGAATGGCTAAAAGGATACTTAAGGAAGACTATAAAAGGGCGAATGAAATTTCCATACCCTATTTTAATTTTCATCCTGGAAATCATGTTGGAATGGGTGTAGAGTATGGTATTCAGAGAATAATAGATGCTTTAAATGAGATAATAACCGGTAATGAAACAACTATGATACTATTGGAGACCATGTCAGGGAAAGGAACTGAAATAGGCCGAAATTTTCAGGAGTTAAAAGCTATAATCGGTGGGGTAAAATATGATGAATTGGTAGGGGTTTGTCTTGATACTTGTCATGTTTATTCAGCAGGCTATGATATTGTAGGGGATTTAGATGGGGTTTTAGAAGAATTTGACGAAATAGTTGGGTTAGAAAGGTTGAAGGCCATCCATTTAAACGACAGTATGATAGAATTTGATAGTAATAAAGATAGACATGCTAGGCTTGGGGAAGGAACCATAGGATTAGACGCCATTAAGAATATAATAAATCACCCTTTATTAAAGGACCTTCCTTTTTATCTAGAAACCCCTAATGAACTAGAGGGGTATAAAAAGGAGATAGAATTGTTGAAAGAGCTTAGGGATTAAAAACAATATTTAGTAAAGAGGGAGCATAGTATGGGAGATGAAATTAGCATAGGCATAGCTATTGGGAAAGTAATTTTAATAGGAGAACATGCAGTAGTTCATGGTCAGCCTGCATTGGCGATGCCTTTTCCCGCGACTAAGGTTAAAACTGCTATTTATAGAAAAGAAGGCTCTTTAACATTGGATTGCTTTTTCTATAATGGATTTTTTTCAGAAGTGCCAGATAGGCTACTAGGATTAACTACTATTATTAGGGACATTGTAAATAGTTTCGATGAAAAGTTAGAGGATTTTCGGATAAGAATTGAAAGCACCATTCCACCAGAAAGGGGAATGGGTTCTAGTGCTGCAGTTGCAGTGGCAACTATTCGTGCTTTATATGATTTTTTCCGTCAGCCCTTAACCAAAGAGGACTTGTTTAAATGGGCAAACATATCGGAAAAAATAGTCCATGGGAATCCAAGTGGTATTGATGCAGCAACTGTCATAGGGGAAGAACCCATTTATTATATTAAAGGGAAGTCTTTTATACCTTTTCCATTTAAATTAGATGCATATTTGATAGTGGCAGATACTGGCGAATTAGGCAAAACCCAAGCTGCTGTTAATGATGTAAGAAAATTAATAGATTTAAATCCCCAAAAAGGCAGATCATTGATTGAACAATTAGGTTTTTTAACTCGAAATGCAAAGGATGCCATTGAATCAAAGGATATTGTAAAACTTGGGCAAATTATGAGCAAGGCCCATTTAATATTAGATAAGCTAGGTGTAAGCAATGATAAGTTGAATCATTTAGTTTCTGTGGCAATGAGAAATGAAGCATTAGGTGCTAAATTAACTGGCGGTGGCAGAGGTGGATGTATGATTGCCCTAGCTGCTACTAAAGATGAAGCAATTAAATTATCAAATAAATTGATATTAAATGGGGCAGAAAATACTTGGATATCTAATATGGGAGTTGATGGCAATGAAGAGTAGGGGAAGGGCAAGAGCCTATGCCAATATTGCTTTGATTAAATACTGGGGAAAGAGAGACGAAAAATTGGTTCTACCAATGAATAGCAGTCTTTCCCTTACCATAGATTGTTTTTACACTGAAACGGAAGTAATTTTTAGGAAAGATGTGGATAGGGACTATTTCTATTTAAATGATAAGCTTCAAGGGAAAGATACCACAGAAAAAGTTAGCAAATTTTTGGATTTGTTTCGAAAGGCTGCTGGGTTAAATTTATCAGCAGTAGTGAAGAGCAGAAACTATGTGCCTACTGCAGCAGGGTTGGCTTCCTCCGCATCAGGCTTTGCTGCCTTGGCAGCAGCTGCAAATGTGGCAAGTGGATTAAATTTAGATAATAGGCAATTATCCATATATGCAAGGCAAGGCTCAGGTAGTGCAGCAAGGAGTATTTATGGAGGATTTGTAGAATGGAAGAAAGGTTCCTCCCATCAAGATTCCTATGCGGTGCCAATAGATGATGCTCAATGGGATATTGGAATAGTAATCGTTATGGTAAATAGCATGGAAAAGTTAATATCAAGCAGAGAAGGAATGAAGCGGACAGTTGATACTTCACCTTTCTATAAAGTTTGGGTGGAAAGTGCTGAAGAAGATTTAAAACATATTAAAATTGCAATCAGAAATAGAGATTTTAAAAAGACTGGCTTAATTGCTGAAAGAAATGGATTAAAAATGCATGCTATTATGTTAGGAGCTAACCCGCCATTTTGCTACTGGGAACCAGATAGTCTTAAGGTAATGCAGATAGTACGACAACTGAGAAGAGAAGGGATTTATTGCTATTTTACTCTGGATGCAGGACCTAATGTTAAAATACTATGTAGACTATCGGAAAGCCATAAAATTAAAGACAGGTTGATTCAGTTTTTTGACCCAGATCAAGTTATAATTGCTAAACCAGGACCTGGTATTACTATTCTATAAAGGAGATGTATGTATGATTAAAACTTTTGCGTCTGGCAAGTTATTCATAGCTGGTGATTATGCGGTACTAGAACCAGGATATCCTGCAATTTTAGTAGCTATTGATAAGGGTATTACAGTTTCATTAATAGGATCCCTAGATAAAGGGAGCATAATATCTAATAATGATAAGGTTTTTTGGAGTAGAGAAGATGGAGAAATTGTACTAACCAAAGATTGTAATAGATTATCCCATATACTTTCTGCCATTAAAATAGTTGAAAATTATGCAAAAGAGTTGGGTAAAGAATTAGTATATTATCATTTAAAGGTTGTTAGTCAGTTGGAAACTAAAGAAGGAATAAAATATGGATTAGGTTCTAGTGCAGCAGTTATAGTAGCTACGGTAAAAGCACTGTGTACTCACTATAAAATTAATGTATCTAATGAGGGATTATTTAAGTTATCTGCTTTAGCAAATTTGGCTATAAATCCAAAAGGGTCCTGTGGTGATATTGCTGCTAGCGTTTATGGAGGTTGGATTGCTTATACGTCCTTTGATAGGAATTGGGTAATAGAACAGGAAAAGGAGAATACAATTACCCAATTGTTAAATAAACCATGGCCAAATCTGTCAATAGAATATCTAACGCCTCCTAGAGAATTAAAATTGATCGTTGGATGGACAGGTAAGCCTGCAATTACATCGAATTTAGTAACTCAGGTAGATGATAGGAAAACTATTTACAATATATCCTATGAAAACTTTTTGTATGAGAGTAAAAGATGTGTGGATAAAATGATTGCTGCATTTAAAAAGAAAGACATTGATGAAATACAAAAGCAAATCAATATAAATCGAAAACTTCTAGTGGAATTAGGCAAGAATCTAGGCATAACTATAGAAACACCTCTATTAACTAAATTATGCCATATAGCATCAAAATTAAATGGCTACGCAAAGCCCTCTGGAGCAGGTGGAGGGGATTGTGGGATTGCAATTTTTAATGATGATAAGTATTTACCACAATTGATAGAGGAGTGGGAAAAGTCAGGAATAACTTATTTACCATTTAAAGTATATTATAAGGATAGTAAGTTTTAACTTTATGAAAAAATAGTTAATTCAAATTAGAAGTATTATATTTCATAAGTGTTTATTAATTAACGATGAAAGGAGAAATTAATGAATAGAACTTTAGAATTTATATTTAATAATGCTTGTCCATCAATAATATATAGAATCAAAAAAGAAATTTTAAATCATATAGATATAGATGAAGAGAAAAGTTTACAAGATCAAATTTTAAGGGATAAACTAGTCCAAGAGTTTATTGAGAAACAAAATGTAAATGGTTGGATAGATGAAGATTTTCATAGTGAAAAAGGAATTGAGACTGCGATAAGGGTATTATCAGAAAAAGGTATATTATCTGGACACCCTTCAATGGCAAGAATGTTAAATGAATTGGAAAAAAGACAGGATACATTTGATAAAGGGTGTCTATTTAAGGTAGGGAAAATATTAGATGAAAAGGGATTTGGAGGTTCAGAATTAATTAGGGCTACTGTATTTACTTATGCTGGCATAGAAAATAAAGAGTTTATTCAAAAACAGATAGAAAATTCACTGGATAAGTTTAGATTTGTTATTACTGTAAGCAAAATAGAAGATATTACAAAGCAGTATAAAGACAAGTTGATTTTTGTTGATGGAGTAAAATGGCCAAGTATATATGATTTAAGATTACTTGCTTTTACCAAGGGATGGAGAAATGAAAAAAATAAAAAGATGGTCACTACTTCAATACGACAATTAGTTAAGTTATCTCCTATTCCAGATATATATGTATTAAAGGGACATCAGCTGATTGCACCAGCTTCTTTCTGCATGCATGACTTTATCCCAAATATAAGCAATTTTAAGGATAGAGATTGGATGATGTGGTTTCATAGGTTAGAATTGTTATCTAGACTTAATGTAGTCAGACATATTAGTGAATTGAAAGAGCAAGTTGACTTTCTAGCAAAAATATTAGAAGAAAATGATGGGTTGTTTAATAAGAAACTAAGACATTATTACTTTACAAAATGGGGAACTTATATAGGTTTAGCATTAGAGAAAGACTGGAAATCTGAAAAAAGGCGTATATGTGATTTAACATTTAGAAGTCTATTGATATTATATTACTCAGAAATGTTTCAAAAAGAGTTTAACAAAAAATTATTTTGAAATTTGATATTTTTGCAATAAAGAATGAGAATATTCTTAAGAGGAAAAAGAACTAGAGAGTATTCTAATTTTTCTAATTCTTCTTTTGAGCATCCACTTTCATATGGGAATAAAGTCTAATATAATGGATTATAGTTTTCAGTCTTCATAAAATTGCAAATCCATTAACTGTTATGGAGGTTTATTATGAAAGAATTGAATGAAAGGTTACTAAATATTAAGTCTAATATGAGAGAGAAGGAAAGACTTCTTAAGATGCTTGAGAATGCTGAAAAACAAAAAAGGGTTTTAGAAGAGAAGAAAGCAAAATTGCTTGAACAATTGAGAAAAGAAGAACTGGATGTGGAAAAGCTTGAAAGAATATCCATTGCCAATTTTATTAATACCATTATTGGAAGGAAGTTTGAAAAATTAGAAAAAGAAAAAGAGGAAGCTTTAGCAGCAAAATTAAAAGTTGATGCAGTGAATGAAGAAATTATGGATTTGAATAAGGGTATTGCAACCATAAAAGAGAATATAAAAAGACTTGGTGATCTAGATAGTGAGTATAGGTTAATAATAGATGAAAAGAAGAAACTCATTAGAACTTTAGATATTGAAATAGGAAATAGATTAGATGAGATTATAGAAAAGGAATCTTATTACATAGACAAGAAGAAGGAAGTTGAAGAGGCCATTGGAGCTGGGAAGTCCTTATTGTATTCACTTAGACAGGTTGATGAAAGTTTACAATCTGCAAGTAACTGGGGGTTATGGGATGTATTAGCTGGAGGCATGATTGTAACCATGGCTAAACATTCTAAAATAGACCAAGCAAAATCGGAAATCTCAAGAGTTCAAACATTGCTTTCAAAATTTTATAGGGAATTAGAGGATGTAGATGGACATGTGAATATTGATATTGATATAGGTTCATTTTTAACCTTTGCAGACTATTTTTTCGATGGATTACTTGTCGATCTAACACTTCAATCTAGAATAAATGAGGCAAAGGAAAAGGTAAGTGATACCATTAGTAAAGTTAATGGCATAGTGAGAAGGTTAGAATCAGATTTAGGTGATATCATTAGGGTAATTGAAGATTTGGATAAGGAGAGGTTGAGAATTATTGAAAAAGCATAATGTTGTTCGTGAAGGTTTATATGAGGTATTAATAGAATATGATAAATACAAAAGTGGAGAATATGATGATAATTAAGTTGGGGAGTATCATTTAATAACCGAGACCCACTTTTTAATTTAATTATATGTATTGAACTAGTAAGGTAAAAACAATGTATTGACTACAGTAGTGGAGGGATTTTATGAAGGAAACGGTATACATAATAGGACATAAAAATCCGGATTCAGATTCCATTTGCTCTGCTATAGCCTATGCAGAATATAAAAATGGAAATGGAGATGTAAACGCAATTCCAGTGAGATTAGGTCCTGTTAATAGGGAAACCAAGTTCATTTTAGACTATTTTGGAGTAGAACCCCCGATGCTTTTAGAAACTGTGAAGCTTAGTGTTGAAGATTTAGACTTTGATAAAATTGCTCCAGTCAGTCCAGATATATCCTTAAGGATGGCATTGGAGATAATGAAGAAGAACAATTTAAATAGTCTTCCAGTTATAGAAGAAAATGAACAGCTATGTGGAATAGTTACCATTTCTGATATCATATCTTCCTATATTGATGTCTGGGACAATGGTATTTTAGGCAAATCGGGTACAACCATAGATAATATAATAGATACACTGTCAGCAGAAGCCATTGTAATTCCAAAGAATATGAAACCTTTACAGGGGAAAATTTTAGTTTTAGCCATGGAACCTAAAACCGTAGTAGAATACTTGGAAGAGAACGATGTAGTCATATGTGGTAATAGGAAGGATGTACAAAAAATAGCAATTGAGAACAATATTTCATTAATGATTGTAACTGGAAATGTGAAAATGGATGAAGATATTATAAACATTGCTGAAGAAAAGGGAGTTACCCTTATAACAACACCTCACGATACCTTTACAACCTCAAGATTGATAACCCAATCTATTCCTATTAGCCAAGTAATGACTAGGGAAAATCTGGTAACTTTTGCTCTTGACGATTTAGTAGACAACGTTAAGGAGAAAATGTCTCAGACTAGATACAGGTCCTACCCGGTTATTGATGATAATAATAACAATAGAGTAGTAGGTTTAATTTCTAGATACCATTTAATATCTAGCATGAAGAAGAAAGTAATACTAGTAGACCATAATGAAAGGAGTCAATCTGTAGATGGGCTTGAGGAATGTGAGATTTTAGAAATTATTGACCATCATAGGATAGCTGATGTATATACAGGTTACCCTATTTATTTCAGAAATGAACCAGTGGGAAGCACTTCAACAATAATAGCATCCATAATGTTTGAAAATGGAAGAAGGCCTTCGAAGAAAATAGCTGGAGTATTAGCAGCTGCTATAATATCTGATACTTTATTATTTAAATCTCCCACATCTACCAACACGGATAGGATCATGTTAGAAAGATTAGCCAGAATTGCAGATTTAAATGTAGAAGAATTTGCTATGGAAATGTTTAAGGCGGGAACTTCTTTAGTAGATAAAACACCGAAACAATTACTAAACCAAGATTTAAAAGTATTTAATATTAATGAAAGTAAGATAGGCATTGCTCAAGTATATACTATGGATTTAGAGAGTTTAAAGGGTTTAAAGCAAGAGCTAATATCAACTATGGAAGAAAGAAGGAATAGTCAAGGATATTCCACATTTATATTGATGTTAACAGACATATTCAACGAAGCGTCAGAAATGGTAGTAGTAGGAGAATATAAAGAGTTAATAGCCAATGCTTTTGGAAAAATCATTGTCAATAATTCATTTTATGCTCCGGGAGTGTTGTCTAGGAAGAAGCAAGTAGTGCCGCCAATAACTATGGCTATAACGAACAGGGAAGAAATGCAGATATAATAGTCCAACTGATAATTTTTATCAATGCACAATTAGGTAGTGTAAAATAATTTGTGCTTTTAGGAAATAAAATTCTCTTTTCTGGCAAGAATCTAAATAAGACCAAAACTAGAAAGGAGAATTTTTTATGGCAACTTTACCAAAGGAAGTTTTAAGAAATATGATAGTAGATGGAGATTTAAAAACAGTAAATGATCTCCACACATATCTTAAAGAAATGTTTAAAGATGCACTACAAGAGATGTTAGAGGCAGAATTAGAGGTAGAATTAGGATATGTAAAAGGAGATAAAAAGAACAAAAATACAGATAATCGTAGAAATGGTACTACGAAAAAGACTGTAAGCACTCGTTTTGGAGAAATTGAGTTAGATATACCAAG
>NZ_FNNG01000006.1:105139-165790 GCF_900106765.1 Tepidimicrobium xylanilyticum | reverse complement strand
CAAGGTGGGCACTTAACCCATGGCAGCCCAGTTAATATTTCAGGAACCTACTTTAACTTTATAGCTTATGGAGTAGATAAGGAAACTGAAGTTATAGATTATGATGAAGTTAGAAAGATAGCTTTAAAGGAAAAGCCAAAGATGATAGTTGCTGGTGCTAGTGCTTATCCAAGAATTATCGACTTTGCAAAGTTTAGAGGAATAGCAGATGAAGTCGGTGCTTACTTAATGGTGGATATGGCTCACATTGCAGGATTAGTAGCTGCAGGACTTCATCCAAGTCCAGTGCCATATGCTGATTTTGTAACGACAACTACCCATAAAACATTGAGAGGACCAAGAGGTGGAGCAATTCTATGTAAAAAAGAATATGCCAAAGCTGTTGACAAAGCAATTTTCCCTGGGATTCAAGGCGGTCCATTGATGCATGTTATTGCTGCTAAGGCAGTTAGTTTTGGCGAAGCATTAAAAGATGATTTTAAAGAATATCAGAAACAAGTGGTAAAAAATGCTAAAGCTTTAGCAGAAAGTCTCATTGAGAGAGGATTTAGATTAGTATCAGGTGGTACAGATAATCATCTGATGTTAATCGATGTGCGAACTAAAGGTTTAACAGGTAAAAAAGCAGAAGAGTTATTAGAAGTAGTAAATGTAACAACTAATAAGAATACCATTCCTTTTGACCCAGAGAGTCCTTTCATAACAAGTGGAATTAGAATTGGAACACCTGCAGTAACTACTAGAGGCATGAAAGAAGAAGAAATGAGAAGGATTGCAGAGATAATCGATTTAGCATTAGATGAGAACAACAGTAGAGATGAAATAAGGAATATGGTCCTAGACCTTTGTAAGGATTTTCCTCTATATTAATAAATTTAAGCCTACAGTATTTGTAGGCTTAAATTTATTAATAAAAGCTATGTATAATTAAGGTATTTTGCTATAATAGAATAGATGATTTAAATATATAATATGGAAGGATAAAAAATGGAACTAAAGAGGATTTATGATTATAAGAATATAATTGAAAAAGTTGCGAAAAATAGCATTGCTGATGAATTGGGAATTGAACCAAAAGATGTGCTATTATCCATAAATGGAAAAGGAATTAAGGATATTATAGATTATAAATTTTTAATATCTGATGAGTATGTTGAAATAGAAATTGAAAAAGAAAATGGGGACATATGGTTGCTAGAAATAGAGAAGGAGTATGATGAGGATCTAGGCATAGAATTTACCAATCCATTAATAGATAAAGCTAAGTCATGCAGGAATAAATGTATTTTTTGTTTCATAGACCAGCTGCCTCCAAATATGAGAGAAACCTTGTATTTTAAAGACGATGATTCTAGGTTATCTTTTTTACAAGGAAATTTTATTACATTGACCAATATGAGTGAAGATGAAATCAATAGGATAATTGAATATAGGCTAAGCCCGATAAATATATCTGTTCACACTACTAATCCAGAATTAAGGATAAAGATGTTGAATAATAAGAATGCAGGTAATATTTTTTCTATATTAAAAAGATTTAAGGAGGCAAATATAAAGGTAAATTGTCAGATCGTTTTGGTTCCCAATGTGAATGATGGAGAAGAATTAAGAAGGACTTTAGAAGACCTATCTAGTCTTTATCCTAGTATAGAAAGTGTGGCAGTGGTGCCTGTTGGTTTGACTAAGTATAGGGAAAAACTTTATAAGATTGAGCCCTTTGACTATAATAAATCAAAAGAGGTATTAGATTTTATTAAAGAAGTACAAAATAAATTTATAGAAGAGTTAGGAACTAGATTTGTATTTGCTTCAGATGAATTCTATGCTGTGACAAAGGAGCCTTTGCCATCTTATGAGGCTTATGAAGGATTTCCACAGTTAGAAAATGGAGTGGGATTATTGAAGACCTTTGAGCATAGCGTTGAAATGGAATTGGCCAAAATAGATGGGATAAAATACTGTAATAAAAGATATATTATAGTAACTGGGACCTTGGCAGCAGATTATATGAACAAAATAAAGGATAAGGTTGTGGAGAAATTCAAAAACTTAAATTTAAAAGTAGTAGCTATAGAGAACGAGTTTTTTGGAAAGTCTATCACCGTATCTGGGCTAATTACCGGGAGGGATATTATTGCTCAACTGACAGATTATAATAATGTAGACGGAATAATAATTCCAAAATCCATGTTAAAACAGGATACCTATATATTCTTAGATGATTTAACTGTTAAGGATGTAGAAAATAGATTAAAGGTTAAAGTAATTCCAGTGGAAGTTTCGGGATGGGATTTTATTAATCTATTCAAAGAAGACAGGAGTGATAATAATGGATAGACCAGTAGTTTGCATTGTAGGGAGGCCTAATGTAGGAAAATCTACTTTATTTAATAAAATTGTAAGAAAAAGAATAGCAATAACTGAAGATAACCCTGGAGTAACTAGAGATAGAATATATTCTGAAGCGGAATGGTTAAATAAGTACTTTACCCTAATAGATACAGGAGGATTGGAGCCAGAAGCAGAAGAAATAATTCCAACTCACATAAGACAGCAAGTTGAAATTGCCATTGAAAGTGCTGATGTAATTTTATTTATAGTAGATGGAATGGAAGGTGTTACCTCAACTGATAGAGATATAGCTAATATGCTAAGAAAGTCCGGGAAAGAGGTATTATTGGTATGTAATAAAATCGATACTAAAGGAGTTTCTGATCAAATATATGAGTTTTATGAACTAGGGCTAGGTTCTCCTATAGCCATTTCTGCTGAACAGGGTTTAGGTATAGGAGATTTATTAGATGAGGTAATAAAGCATTTTCCAGAGCATAAAGATATAGAGTATGATGATGAACATGTTAAAATAGCCATAATTGGAAAACCAAATGTTGGGAAATCCTCTCTGATAAATAATATTTTAGGAGAGGATAGGGTCATAGTTACTGATATTCCTGGTACTACTAGGGATGCTATTGATACTTATTTTACATATGGTGAAGATAAGTATATATTTATCGATACCGCTGGATTAAGGAGAAAAAGAAGCATTTTTGAAAAGGTAGAAAGGTATAGCGTTATTCGTACTTTAACTGCTGTTGATAGGTCTGATATATGTGTTTTAGTAATTGATGCTACTGAAGGTGTATCAGAGCAGGATACAAAGATTGCCGGATATGCACATGATAACGGGAAGGGCCTTATAATTGCAGTAAATAAGTGGGATTTAATTGAAAAGGAAACCAATACCCATTTAGAATTTGAAAAGGATATTAGAAATAAGCTAAGTTTTATTTCCTATGCGCCTATAGTGTTTATATCAGCAAAGACTGGAAAGCGAGTGGATAGATTATTTCAGCTATTGAAGGTAGTCAACAATAATATTAATTTGAGGATAAGTACTGGAGTATTAAATGATATCATTAGCGAGGCAATATTACTAAGTCAGCCACCTTCAGACAAGGGAGTCCGATTAAAAATCTATTATGGAACTCAAGTAGGCGTTAGACCTCCAAAATTCTTAATTTTCATAAATAAAAAGGAATTAATGCATTTTTCTTATCAGCGATATCTAGAAAATCAAATAAGGAAATATTTTGGTTTTGATGGAACGCCTATTCAATTTGAATTTAAGGAAAAGGGTGAATAATATTGAATGGTATATTAACTGCTATAATCTCCTATCTTGTTGGAAGTTTTTCCTCTGCTTATGTTCTTGGAAAAGTGTTGATGAAAAAGGATATAAGAGCTTATGGCAGTGGCAATGCTGGTACTACTAACGCATTTAGAGTTTTTGGTAAAAAGATTGGTGCTATGACTTTTATTTTCGACATGTTAAAGGGCATGTTAGCAGTCTATATTGGAGGAAGAATTATGGGTTATAATGGAGAAATAATTTCAGGATTATTTGTAGTAGTTGGTCATAATTGGCCTGTATTTTTCAAATTTAAAGGAGGTAGAGGTATAGCAACATCTTTTGGTGTATTATTATTCTTATACTGGCCTATAGCCATTATATCCTTTGTGTTTTTTGTAGCTGTAGTGCTTATAACCAGATATGTGTCCTTAGGTTCGATCTTATGCGCCATCTTAGTGCCTATTCTTTCTATTACCATAAGAAAACCTTTTGACATAAGTTATTTCATTTTAACTGTTGTTTTAGCTATAATGGCAATATTTAGACATAGGGACAATATTAAAAGGTTAATACAAGGAAAAGAGTATAAGATTGGTCAAAAAGTTAAATAGGATTAAGTACAGTTTTAGGATAAAGCAATAGGAGGAACTTATGATGAAAAGAGTTGGCGTATTAGGGGGAGGTAGCTGGGGAACTGCGTTGGCTATACTCCTGTCAAATAATAATCATAGTGTGGATATATGGATTAGAGATGCAAAACAAAAAGAGCATATGGTAAATTTTAGAGAGAATAAAAAGTATCTACCAGGAATTTCTATTCCAGAAAATATTAATGTAACTGATGATCTTTCTCAAGTTATACATAATAAAGATATAATAGTTTTATCTATACCTTCTCATGGAATTCGAAAAGTACTCAATGATAGTAAGAAGTATTTTAGAAATGATCAAGTTATAGTGAATGTGGCCAAGGGAATTGAAAATAACACTCTCTTAAGAATATCTGAAATAGTTCATGAAATATTGCCTGACAATCCTTATGCAGTATTATCAGGACCATCTCATGCTGAAGAAGTTGCACAGAACATGCCTACAACGTTGGTATCTGCTTCTAAGGAAAAGGCAATTGCGGAATATGTTCAAGATATTTTTATGTCTCCTTATTTTAGAGTTTATACCAATCCAGATGTTATAGGAGTTGAACTAGGAGGTTCTTTAAAAAATGTAATTGCTTTAGGAGCAGGTATTTCAGACGGTTTAGGATATGGAGATAACACCAAAGCTGCATTGATGACAAGGGGTATTATTGAGATAGCGAGGCTTGGTGAGAGGATGGGAGCAAATATTTCTACGTTTTCAGGCCTTGCAGGTATAGGAGATTTAATAGTCACCTGTACCAGCATGCATAGTAGGAATAGACGGGCTGGTATATTGATAGGACAAGGTAAAAGCCTACAGGAGGCAATTGAATCTATAGGAATGGTAGTAGAAGGCATAAAAACTACTAAGTCTGCCTATGCACTGGCTAAGAAATATCAAGTTACAATGCCAATTACAAAAGAAATATATGAAGTTCTTTATGAAGGTAAAAATGTAAAAAATTCTGTAATCAATCTAATGTTAAGGGATAAGAAACATGAAATGGAAGATATAATAAAAAATCAAATAAAAGAATAGTAAAACCTGCTATGTATATAGTAGGTTTTTTTTCAACCCTATCATATTATTAAGACTAGTACATATATATATAATGTTAAGGATTATCGTTACATAATAGGAAAGAAAAGGAGGGGAAAAGGTGGAAAAATACGACATATATAAGGATATAGCCGAAAGGACCCAAGGGGATATATATGCGGGGGTAGTAGGGCCTGTAAGAACGGGAAAGTCCACTTTTATAAAAAGGTTTATGGAATTGTTGGTAATACCTAATATTCAAAATAAGTATAAGAAGGAGAGGGCTAAAGATGAGTTGCCCTTAAGTGGAGCAGGCAAAACAATTATGACTACTGAACCAAAATTTGTACCTAACGAAGCAGTAGAACTGGTATTAAAGGATAATATAACCTTTAAGGTGAGGATGGTAGACTGTGTTGGATACTTAGTTAAAGGAGCTTTAGGACATGAGGAAGATCATATTCCACGCATGGTTTCAACCCCTTGGCATGAAAATGATATACCTTTTGAAGAAGCTGCAGAAATAGGAACTAGGAAGGTAATTACAGACCATTCAACCATAGGTATTGTAGTAACTACAGATGGCTCTATTACGGATATTGAAAGGACCAACTATATAAAAGCTGAAGAACGAGTAATATTTGAACTTAAAGAACTAGAAAAGCCTTTTATAATAGTTCTTAATACTAAACATCCCAATTTAGATAGTACTTTAGCTTTAAGGGAGAGCCTTGAAGAAAAATATGGAGTTTCAGTAGTAGCTATTGATTGCCTAAATATGGAAATTGAGGATGTGGAAAGAATATTTGAAAAATTGTTATTTGAATTTCCTATTAAGGAGATTACCATCAAGTTTCCAGGTTGGATTGAAGGTTTACCAAGGAGCCATTGGATAAAAAATAGCATTTTGAGTTCCTTGAAGGAATCAATACAGACTTTACAGAAGTTAAACGAAGTGGAAATTTCTTTAAAAACTTTAAGAGAATTAGAAATTGTAAAGAATGTAAATATTAAGGAGATAAAATTGGGAGAAGGGGTTGTTAATGCAGAATTAATTGTAGATGAGGAATTGTTCTTCGAAGTTTTAAAAGAGATGACAGGTTATACTATTGAAGGGGATTATCAAATACTTGGGTTAATAAGTAAACTGGCAGAAACTAAAAAAGAATATGATAAAATAGAAAGTGCACTGGGGCAGGCTAAGGAAATAGGATATGGTTTGGTAAGTCCAAGCTTAGATGAAATGGAATTGGCAGAACCTGAAATATATAGGCAAGGCAATAGATTTGGTGTGAAATTGAAAGCTCGTGCTCCTTCTCTTCATATATTAAGATGCGATATAACTACTGAGGTATCACCATTAATAGGGACTGAAAAACAAAGCGAGGAATTAGTTAAATATTTTCTGGATGAATTTGAAGAAGACCCATCAAAAATTTGGCAATCTAATTTATTTGGGAAATCTCTATATGATTTGGTTAATGAACAATTACAGGGGAAATTAAACACTATGCCAGATGATGCAAGGAATAAGATGAGAAGAGCTTTAGAAAGAATAATCAACGATGGTAGCGGTGGGTTGATTTGCATAATAATATAATAGAAGTAAAATGGGTACAAAAAAGGGACCTAATACTCAGGTCCTTTTTGCATTTTTACATATTAAATAAAAATGGTCGGGATGACTGGATTCGAACCAGCGACTCCAAGTCCCCCAGACTTGTGCGCTAC
This sequence comes from Tepidimicrobium xylanilyticum, assembly GCF_900106765.1. Lineage (NCBI taxonomy): Bacteria > Bacillati > Bacillota > Tissierellia > Tissierellales > Tepidimicrobiaceae > Tepidimicrobium > Tepidimicrobium xylanilyticum. Next base: position 158,748 of record NZ_FNNG01000006.1, on the reverse strand, counting down.
CTGACTGCGCCACATCCCGATGCTTATTATCTAACCCTTTATCCAACTAAAATGAACAGATACAGTTTTTTAATTCTATTACCATATTGTATTATACTATGTTTTTATAGAAATTGCAAACATTTTGTAAACATAAGCATGATAAATTTATAATTAAATGATTGTAGTGTAAATAATATGAAAAATTAATTTTCTAAAGCAGGTTTAATCGAAGGATTAGATGTGATATACTTATATTAGAATATTGTAATATGGAGGTATTCAGAATTTTGCTAAACTATATTCAAAGACTATTAATACCATTATTAATAGTAAACATAGTAGGTTATATATTAGTTGTGTTGAAAGAAAAGATGTATTTAAAAAATAACATAATTATAATAGATAATAAACATGTGACCCCGCAGCATTTGGACAAGGCAGATTTGAAAGAGTTTATAATAGATGGAACAAGAGTAAAAGCTGGCGATGAAATTAAGATAATTACCAAAACAAAAGATAAATTTGAAGGAATTCTTATAGGAGCTATTAGAAGTGAGAGAGCTATTTTAATGGTTACTTATAAAAATGAGATAAAGAAATTAAATGTAGATAATATCATTAAATTTAAAATCATAAGCAGGTATGGTCAGTTTTTTAGTTTTTTATAGAATTGCAATCTGGAGTTAAAAGCATCAAAAATTAGAAACTATTAAGGGTGATAGAATGACCCAAGAAGAACGAAAACTAAAAAGAATGAGAAAAAAACGTAAAAAATGGTTTTTCATTATTTTAATAACCATATTGATTTTATTTAGAAGTGTTCTTTCTTTATTTGCTTCAACATTTAAAACTACATTACCAGAACAATATGAGATAGAGGAAAAGATAAGTACAGAAGCTATAATATTGAGAAGGGAAACACTATATAAATCAGAAGGAGAGGGTAAAGTAGAAATTTATGTGAAACATGGTGAAAGGATTGCAGCAGGAACAAAAATAGGCAAAATAACATTTATTGATGATACCTCAACCTTAAAACAACAATTAGAGGAGGTAGAAAATAAAATTCAAGCATTAACCCAAACGGAGTTAGACATTGAACGAATAAAAGAGGATGAGAGTCAATTAAATGAGGATATTGATAACATTGTAGATGGAATGCAGGAAGCCATTGCAGCAGAAGACTATGAGGTAGCTGGAAATTTGAAGGACAAGCTATTTATGTATTACGACAAAAAGAAGCATGTAGTAAGGGATAATACTTTGATAAACCAGAGCTTGGAAAACCTTAAGAAGAAAAGGGAAGAAATTCAGTTGCAGATTTCAAATAACAGCATAGATTACTTTTCAAAGGAGGCAGGAATTGTATCCTTTAAGTTAGATGGTTACGAAGAAATCTATCCTATTGACCAAAAATACGATTATGGGTATTCAGATTTTGGTAATATATTAGATAAGGGAAGGATGGTATCAAATAACGATATAGTTAAGGCAAATGAGCCTATATTTAAAATAATTGATAATTTTGAGTGGTATATGATAATTAAGGTTGACAACATTAAAGATATTTTTGAATACAAAGAGGGAAATATAATTTTACTAGCTGGAGAGGAGATTAAAGACGAATTAAAGGGAGTAATAGAAAAGATAACTAAAAATGGTACTAAAGGCCTAATTTTAGTTAGGTTCAATAGAGATTTTGAATATTATGTTGAGAAAAGGCATTTACATGTGGATATAATTAAAAATAAGCAGGATGTCTATAGAATACCAAGTAAAACGATAGTGGAAAAGGATGGAATTAAATGGGTATATGTTAAGGATATTAGTGGAATAGTTAAATTAGTTCCAGTAGAAATAATTAAAGAGGATGAAGAATATGTCTACATCAGTCAAGGAGATAAAAATAACAATATTAACATTAAAGGAAAAGATAAAGCCGTAAGAACTGTGAGACAATTTGATGAAATCCTTTTAAATATTGACAACATAAAAGAAGGAATGATTATAGATTAATATTAAGGAGGGAATAAAAATTAATATTAGAGATAATTTACTATATATAAAAGAGAACATAGAAAAAGCTCTTAAAAGGTCAGGAAGAGAAGGTGATAGAGTTCATTTAATAGCAGTAACTAAAACTGTGGATATAGGTAGAATTAAAGAAGCAATTCAGTATGGAATAACTGATATTGGGGAAAATAGGACTCAAGAATTGGTTAATAAGTACGATATTATAGGCGATAAGGTAAATTATCATATGATTGGTCATTTACAGACTAATAAGGTGAAGTATTTAATTAATAAAGTGTCTTTGATCCATTCTTTAGATCGATTATCTTTAGCAAAAGAGTTGAACAAAAGAGCAGGTAATCATGGTATAATAATAGATACATTAGTGCAAGTCAATGTAGCGGAGGAAGAGAGCAAATTTGGTTTGAAAGTAGATGAAGTGATTCCCTTTATAGAAAGCATTCAGGATTATGAAAATATAAGGATAAAAGGACTTATGACAATAGCACCCTATGTTGACAATGCAGAAGAAATTAGATGGGTTTTTAGGGAATTACAGCAATTAAGCGAAAATATAAAAAACAAAGGTTATGCTAATGTGAAGATGGATTTTTTATCAATGGGAATGACCAATGATTATGAAGTAGCTATTGAAGAGGGATCAAATATGGTAAGGATTGGAACTGGTATATTTGGTCAAAGAAAATAAAATGGGAGGGATTTTATGGCAAACATAATGGATAAGCTTAAGTATTTCATTGGAATAGATGATTTAGAAGAGGAAGAATATGATGATTATGAAGACTATGAAGATGAACTAACAGAAATACCTGTTAATACTAATACTAAAAGGATTGGAAATAAGGTACTTAATATCCATACATCTGGAAATATGAAATTGGTGGTACATGAACCGTTAAATTATGAAGATGCCCCCAAGATAGTTGACGATTTAAAAATGCGGAAAACGGTAGTAGTCAACTTAGAGCAATTAGAGCCAGGTATTAAAAGACAAATCTTCGATTTTATAAACGGTGGCCTTTATTCACTAGAGGGCAGTATTCAAAAAGTGACTACGGATATATTCGTTCTAGCTCCAAGCAATGTGGAAATCGATGGAAATATTAAAGATGAATTAAAGAATAAAGGATTATTTCAGTGGTAAAATATTAGGTAAGAGGTAATTAAATTATGGTTTTTTATAGATTTTTAAGCAATTTAGTCTATGTTATAGAGATATTGATTTTTGTCAGAATTATTTTTTCCTTTCTAAGAATTGACCCTTATAATCAGATAGGTAAAATTATCTATGATTTGACAGAACCAATATTAGCACCTGCAAGGGAATTAATCTATAGGCTTGGCATCAATACAGGTATGTTTGATTTCTCTCCAATAGTTGCGATTTTAATATTGAGAACCATTTTATTTTTAGTAAGAGGTATAATATTTTAGATTTTGTGGTGGTAAAATTGAGACTTGATAGGGAATTATTATTAAATCATATAACTGATGAAGACCAGATATTAAATATGCGAAAACTATTAGACAAGCTTGAAATTGTATTAAACAAGCACACTATAGAAACCACTAATTTTATGGATCCCTATCAGAGACGGCTTGCCAGGTCCATATTAAATAGGTTTTTGGATATATCCTATAGGGAACTAGGAGGAATAAATAAGGCCGAAAGAAAGGTAATACAAGTTTATCCGGAATACCTAGCTCATGAGGATATTGAACTACCTATTGGTTTCTTAGAAATTGAAGGCGGTATCAGAACATTGTCTCACAGGGATTTTCTAGGTGGAATATTAAATTTAGGAATAAATAGAGAAAAAATAGGGGATATATTAATACATGAAGATAATGTTCAATTAGTTGTTAAGAGAGAAGTTTTAAGTTATATATTAATGAATTTAACACAAATTGGAAGGCAAAGAGTTGAAGTAAAAGAAATATCAATAGATGAACTAAAACCGGGTATAATAGAATATGAAAAGATTTTTACTACAGTACCTTCACTTAGAATAGATGTTTTAATTAGCAGTGTTTGGAATTTGCCTAGGAAGGAAAGTCAGGGATTAGTGAAGTCCAAAGGGGTTAAAGTTAACTGGGAGCCTGTTGAGAGAGTATCTAAGGAGATTATTGAGGGGGATATTGTTTCAGTTAAAGGCTATGGCAGATTTATGTTAAATTCAACATTAGGAATGAGTAAAAAGGGAAGAGTGAGAATAGAGCTTAGATTACTAAAATAAATGGAGTGAGCTATATGATTACACCCTTAGATATTCAAAACAAGGAATTCAAACGAGCTTTAAGGGGCTATAAATCATCGGAAGTAGACAAATTTTTAGATGAAATAATTGAGGATTATGAAAAAATTTATAAGGAAAATATTGAGTTAAAAGACAAAATACTTGCCTTAGATGAACAGATTAAAAGGTATAACGATTTAGAAGAAACCTTAAAAGATACTCTTGTAGTTGCTCAAAGTACGGCTGATGAGGTAGTTAGGTCTGCACGAGAAAAATCTGAATTAATAATAGAGGATGCAGAATTTAAAGCTAAAAAGATTATGGATGCTGCCAATGAAGAGGTAAAAAGGCTTCGGAAAGAGTGCGAGGAAATGAAAAAGGAGATGTTCATTTTTAGAACTCGATATAAATCCTTTATAGAAGCTCAATTATTAACTTTAGAAGAATTCTATTCAAATATGGAAATGGATAATTCTAGCTTCGAGGAAGTAGATTTACCTGAAGATTACATAGATGAATCTCAAGATGGTAATTTAGCTTCTGAAGTTCATGAGAATTTAGATGAAAATATTAATGAATTGGGGGCCTAGCCCCCAAATTCTATTTAACATTATGCATTTTGGGGGAATTCATATGGTGGATGTAGTTAAGATAAGCGATGAACTTGTGATTGGCGGAAAGGAATTTATTATAATAGCAGGACCTTGTGCGGTGGAAAGCGAAGAGCAGATGGAATCAATTGGGAAATTCTTAAGTGGATTGGGAATAAAAATATTAAGAGGAGGGGCTTTTAAGCCGAGGACCAGTCCTAATGCTTTTCAGGGATTGGGAATGGATGGTTTGAAGATTTTAAAGGATATAAGAAATAGGTATAATTTAAAAGTGGTGTCGGAGATTATGGATCCAAGAGATGTGGAAAAGGCTTATGAATATATAGATATATATCAGGTAGGTTCTAGAAATATGCAAAATTATTCACTCTTAAAGGAAGTAGGAAGAGCAGATAAGCCTATTCTATTAAAAAGGGGGATGGGTGCTACTATAGATGAATGGGTAAAAGCCTCAGAATATATTAGAATAGAAGGAAATGATAGGATTATATTCTGTGAAAGGGGCATTAGGACTTTTGAAGACTATACTAGAAATACTTTAGACTTAGTAAGCATCCCAATCATTCAATCTAAAACCAAATGCCCTATTATAGTAGACCCTAGTCATGGAACTGGTAGGAAAGAGTTAGTATTACCTTCCAGTAAAGCTGCCTTGGCAATTGGAGCTAATGGAATTATGATAGAAGTACATCCTAATCCAGAAAGTGCATTATCAGATGGATTTCAGTCTTTGAATTTTAGAGAATTTGCAGATTTGTTTGAGAGAATAACGAATATGGAGAGGGTATTAAAAACCATTGTGTAGATTATAATCCATTCACTTCATAGAATAGTATTAATAGGATAAAGTGGAGGGATTTTTAATGGGTGAATATTCCCTAGAAGAGTATGATGATGAGCTATTATTTTTTTTCCTCTTACTTTCACATATTTGGGGAGCCAAATACAATAGGCAAAATCTGTTGTTCTTTTTATTAATTTTATTGACAATGTATTCATAATAAGACGAATTATTAATAGGAATAGGGGCATATTATTAAAGACGTATTTATTAATAGCATAAGGAGGAAGGGAATGGGAGATTATGAAAAAGGTGATTTCCTTGGAAGGTTAGAGTATGAGAAGAAGAGAATTTTAGATATTTTAGATAAGATGAAAAATAATGGAGAATTTGGCGCAATGGATGAGTACTATACTGAACTATCTTCTTATGACAATCATCCCGCAGATTTAGGAACGGAAATGTTTGTGATGGAACATGAAAAGGGTTTGATAGATCAGCTTCAAAATACATTGAACGAGATTGAAGAGTCTATTAAGCAATTGGAGGGCAGTGACTATGGCAAATGCCAAGTTTGTGGGAGAAAAATAGATGAGGAAAGGCTAAGGGTAATTCCTTACACTAAACTGTGCATCAATTGTGCTAATAGTAAAATTCCATTAGATAGAAAAAGACAGTTTAGACCTGAAGAGGAGGATAGCATTAGCCCATTTAGCAAAAGTCATAAAGAGGGAAATCAGTTTGATAGAGAGGATAGTTATCAGGAAGTGGCTAGGTACAATAAAGTAGAAAGCGACCCCTCTTTTTCAACTGGTGATGATTTAGGCATCTATGATGAAGAGGATAGTGGAGTTGTCGAGGATGTAGAAAAAATATCAGAAGATTATAGTGATAAAGTAAAGGAATAGATAGAGTATAAAAGGCTTTCAAGGTAGATTAGTGGAAGCCTTTTATTATGGCTAAATTAATCGAAACCATTATTGTAATTAACTTGATTATGTTTTAAAATAGTAATATATTTATAAGTACAAGGAGGAAAATATATTGCTATATTTAATGGGAATATTGATTATCGTATTAGATCAAATAACCAAATTTGCAGCAGTAAAATATTTAAAGGGTAAGAGTCCTTATGTAGTAATAGAGAATTTTTTTCAATTGTGTTATGTAGAAAATACTGGTGCTGCATTTGGCATCTTGCAAAATAAAAAACTTTTTTTTATTGTAATAACAATTTTTGTAATTATAACTATTGTACTTTTTTTAATAAAATATTCTAGTAGTGTAACCCTACTATTTAGATTTGGCCTAATAATGTTATTAGGTGGGGCAATTGGTAATTTTATAGATAGGATAAGGTTAGGCTATGTAGTGGATTTTTTTAGTTTTAAGTTAGGCAGGAATTATAACTTTCCCGTTTTTAATGTGGCAGATATTTTTGTAGTATTAGGAACTATTCTAATAATGGGTTTGATTTTATTAGATAGATATGAGAATTGAGGGATTATATGGATGTAATTGAATTCTATGTAGAAGAGGGATATGGCATAAGGATTGATTTATACCTTGCCAGTAGACTGGAGGGGCTGTCAAGAAATTATATTCAAAAATTGATCAAAGAGGGATTAGTATTAGTAAATGGCAAAATAACTAAGGCTAAATACATTGTTAATGAAGGAGACACTATTCTGTTACAATTACCTACTAAAGAGGAAGAGAAACCAGCTCCAGAAAACATACCTCTAGATATTATATTTGAAGATGATTATATAGTAATCGTCAATAAACCAATAGGCATGGTTGTACACCCTGGGGCTGGGAACGAATCAAAAACATTGGTTAATGCTTTACTATTCCATGTAGATAGTCTTTACACAGGTAATGATATTCAAAGGCCAGGTATAGTCCATAGATTAGACAAGGATACATCAGGTTTGATGGTAGTCGCTAAGAATGAATTAGCATATAATTTTTTAGTTCAACAATTGAAAAATAGGAGTGTTAAGAGAAATTACATAGCCCTAGTTCATGGTATACTAAATCTAGATAAAGGAATAGTAGTGGCCCCTATAGGTAGACATCCAGTGGATAGAAAGAAAATGGCTGTAGTTAGAGAGAATGGCAAGGAAGCTATAACCCACTATAAAGTCATAGAGAGATTTGAAAAATATACATTGTTAAAGGCTTCTTTGGTAACTGGTAGAACCCATCAAATTAGAGTTCATATGGCTTATATCAATCACCCTATAGTTGGGGAGAATGTCTATAGTAAAAGAAAAAATGACTTAGGAGTGAAAACTCAATTATTGCATGCAAATAAACTGGGACTTATTCATCCAAAAACTGGTAACTATATGGAATTTGAGGTCGGTCTGCCTGAAGAATTTAAAAGGGTTTTAGAATTGTTGAGAAAAAAAGGAGGTAGATGATGTCTTGGAGACAAAAGCCCTTATAATGGATGAGAAGGATATTCGGAGAGCAACTACGAGAATTGCCCATGAGATAATAGAAAGGAATAAGGGTGTAGAGGATATTCTATTGGTTGGAATAAAGACTAGAGGTGTGCCCTTTGCCAAAAGATTAGCTAAAAGGATTGAAGAAATTGAGGGTAAGAAATTAGATGTTCTAACTTTAGATATTACATTCTATAGGGATGATTTGACGGAAATTAATAGGGACCCAGTAGTAAAGAAGAACAAAACAGAATATAATATCAATGATAAAATAGTTGTATTAGTCGATGATGTTATTTTTACTGGAAGAACGGCAAGAGCTGCTCTTGATGCATTAGTTGATATGGGGAGAGCAAGAAAAGTTCAATTGGCAGTATTAGTGGATAGAGGTCATAGAGAACTACCCATTAGACCAGATTATGTAGGTAAGAACCTTCCTACTTCAAAGAAAGAAGTTGTAAATGTATGTTTTACCGAGGTTGACGGGGTTGACAAAGTGGTCATAAAAAAGATAGAAGATTAGCCTTCTATCTTTTTTAGACTTTGAATCTTTTCCTTACTAGGTGTTACAAAGATGGTATTGAAGTTTTCATATATAACCATTCCGCTTTTGGCTTTTCTAGGTTTTTTTACATTTTTTCTTTCGGTATAATCTACGGGAACATTGGTAGAATTTTTTGCCTTGCTATAATAGGCTGCTAACATAGCTGCTTCTTTTATTGTAGTATCAGGTACCTTTTTATTTTCAACTTTTATGATTACATGGCTTCCTGGCATCTTTTGAACATGGAACCAAAGGTCCTCCTTTTGTGCAGTCTTTAAAGTTAGTTGATCATTTTGCTTATTATTTTTTCCAACGAAAATATGAAATCCATCAGATGATACATAATGATTGGGTTTGGAAATAGTTTCATTTTTATTTCTATTCGGTTTTCCTTTCAGATAGCCTTCATTAATTAACTCTTCTTTTATTTCTTCGATTTCATCTACGCTCGTACAGTGGTCTATGCTATTCAATATATTTTCTAAATAATAGATTTCTTCCTCGGTTTCAGGAATCTGTTTTAATAGCAGTTGATATGCGTTTTTTAATTTTGAATACTTCTTATAATATCTTTGAGCGTTTTCTGCTGGTGAATACCTTTTATCTAAAGGGACTGTAATTTTTGCCATATCTTCCAAGTAGAAATTTTCCAACTGGACTTCTTCCAATCCTTTTTCCAACCTATGAAGATTAGCGGATATTAAATCACCGTAGATTTTGTATGTTTCCCTATTCTTGCTTTCTAAAAGTTCTTCCTTTTGTTTAGCTAACTTGTTTAAGGAACGTTCTAACTTGGTCTGTACTGATTTCTTTATAGATTGGGCTTTTTGATTTACTCTATCTATTGTATCGTTTTTTATATAGTATTCATCTAGTACTTTGCTAATAGAATTTAAATATACCTTCTGTTGACCTAAATGTCCTATATCGAGGGCATAAAAGGCTATATAATTTTCCTTGAAATTGCTTCTTATTAATAATGGATTATAATCCATCCGTTTAACTTTGTCCATTATTGTATTAAAGGAATTATATAAGTTTTCCTTTTCTTCTAAGGTTAAACTTGATAGTGGTCTATCTATTTCTATATTTCCTTGATAGCATATTTCTTTACTAATTAACGGTCCTAATCCAATAAAATTAGTATAGAAATGTTTAAAAGATTGCTTACTGCCTTTGTCTTTATCAATTAATCTAATGAAATCTTCTTTCGTTATATTTAACGGATTTAGTCTTCCATCCTGTTTTGGATATATATATTCTGTACCAGGTAGAACCTGTCTTATTCTGCTCATTTCGGGAGTTACCTTTTTTATTGAATCGATTACTTTACTGCTTACTTTATCAATCAATATGATATTGCTATATTTACCCATAATTTCAATTACTAGCCTTTTTTCAGTGATACTGCCTAATTCATCAAGGGAAGATATATCTATAAATATAACCCTATCCATATTAAATTGTTCTATATTAGAGATTATCCCTCTAGTCAAGTGTTTCCTCAATACCATGCAAAACATGGGGGGGGAGGATGGATTTATTCTATCATAATGGGTAAAATGGATTCGGGGGTTATTATTGCTGGCAGAAATTAATAAATTTCTATTTTCTCCTTTATTATAAACTTGTATGAGGATTTCATCTTTTTCGTGTTGATATATCTTATCCACTTTTCCACCTAGTATTGTATCTTTCAATTCCTCGATAATAGCTCTTGTAACAATTCCATCAAAAGACATAAGAATTCCTCCACTTTTTATGATATTATAATTATAACATTTCCATATACATAAATAAACTAAAGGATTAACTGATAAACAATATTAAAAAAATGTAATAAATTATAGATTTTTTTTCATTATCAATATAATATTAACTTGAAACATTTAATTTTTACTTTCTACAGAATTAATACTTGATATTGCATTGACAATAGTTAAATAGTTGGTATCATATATTCATATAGGGAGATGATTAATCAATGGTTAGAAGCATGACTGGCTTTGGCAGAGGAATGAGTACCGATGGAGTACATAATTTCAATGTTGAAATAAAAACTATTAATCATAGATATTCTGATATTATCATAAAAATACCTAAACATCTAAGTTACTTAGAGGAAAAAATAAGAAAAAGAGTTAAGAATAGAATTTATAGAGGAAGGGTAGAAGTATATGTAAGTTTGGAGTATATTAATGAGGCAGCAATGGATATAAAAATAGATATTCCATTAGCCAAATCCTATAAAGTCCATTTAGATAGAATAATAGGCGAGCTAGATTTAGAGGATGATGTAAAATTGTCCCATCTATTAACCCTTCCTGAAATAATTAGGACTGAAAGGAAGGAGTTAGACGAAGATGAGGCTTGGAATTGTTTAATGGTAGCTTTAGATATAGCATTGGATAAAGTAATGGATATGAGAAAGGTTGAAGGAAATACACTTAAGGAGGATATTATATCCCAATTACTTGAAGTTAAAGAGATGATTCATAATATTGAACAAAGAGCACCTCTAGTAGTAGAGGAGTATAGAGAAAAACTAAGGGATAGAATTAAAGAGCTACTTAACGAAGAATATGAACTAGATGAAGAAAGATTAAGCAATGAAGTTGCTTTTTTTGCTGACAGATCTGATATAAACGAAGAAGTGGTGAGGTTCAATAGTCACATTAAGCAATTTTTGGAGGCCTTAGAGGAGGAAAATCCAGTTGGCAGAAAACTAGATTTCATTCTTCAAGAGATGAATAGAGAAATAAATACCATTGGTTCGAAGGCCAATGATTTAAGTATAGGTAATTTAATAGTTCAAATAAAAAGTTACTTAGAGAAAATTAGAGAGCAAGTGCAAAATATCGAGTAGTTTAGGAGGGTAAGAGATGAGCATAAAACTAATAAATATTGGTTTTGGAAATATAGTGTCAGCAAATAGAATTATAGCTATAGTAAGCCCAGAATCAGCTCCTATTAAAAGGATGATACAAGATGCAAGGGATAGTGGTATATTAATAGATGCTACTTATGGCAGGAGAACAAGGGCAGTGATTATTACCGATAGTAATCATATTATACTATCTGCAGTACAACCAGAGACTGTTGCACAAAGGTTGAATAATAAATCTAGCGATAAAGTAGAAGATTAGAAGGGAAGTAGTCAAATGTCAAAAGGTTTTCTATTGGTGATATCTGGGCCTTCTGGGGCAGGTAAAGGTACTGTTTGTAGGAGGATATTGGAAAGGAATAAAAAGCTGGTATTTTCCGTTTCAGCAACTACAAGGCTTCCTAGAAGGGGGGAAAAAGAAGGGGTAAACTATTTCTTTGTAGATGAGGAAAAGTTTAATAAGATGATTGAAGATGGGGATTTCTTAGAATATGCTAATGTACATGGGAATCTATATGGGACTCCAAAGAAGTTTGTTTTAGACCAGATTGAAAAAGGTAATATAGTTATATTAGAGATAGATGTGCAAGGGGCCTTACAGGTAAAACAATCTTATCCTGAAGCTGTGTTTGTATTTCTATTGCCACCATCTATGAGCGAATTAAAAAATCGAATTAGAAAAAGAAGAACTGAATCGGAAGATGATATAGACCTTAGATTTAAAAATGCTTTCGAAGAACTAAAATTTGTTGATGAATACGATTATATAGTAATAAATGATGAAGTCATTGAAGCTGTTCAAAAGATAGAAATAATAATAGAGGCAGAAAAATTGAAAGTAAAAAGATTAAGGAATATCATAGATAGCATAATGAAATAGGAGGGGTATTATGTATAGTCCATCAATAAATGAATTAGCGAAAATTGCTGATAGCCGATATACTCTAGTCATGTTGACGGCTAAAAGGTCCAGACAATTGGTAGATGGGGCTAAACCATTAATAGAGACGAATTCAACCAAACCTGTAACTATAGCTATTGAGGAAATAATGGCTGGAAAGTTAAAGTATAAAAGACCTGAGATAAAAGGTTATAAGTAGGTGAAAATATGTTTAAGGATAAAAACATTATAGTAGGGGTAACAGGAGGAATTGCTGCTTATAAAGCAGCTGATTTAGTGAGTAGGCTTAAAAAGGAGAAAGCTAATGTGGAGGTAATTATGACTGAGAATGCTACAAAATTCGTATCTCCTTTGACTTTTCAAACTTTAGCCCTAAATCCGGTATATGTAGATATGTTTAAGGAACCAAGGAATTATGACGTAGAACATATTTCTTTGGCAGAAAAAGCAGATGTGTTTTTGATTGCCCCTGCTACTGCAAATATAATAGGGAAAATAGCTAATGGTATTGCTGACGATCTATTGACTACCACCATAATGGCAACTAGAGCCAAGGTAATATTTGCACCTGCCATGAATACCAACATGTATTTAAATCCAATCGTTCAAAAAAATATTGAGTATTTAAAGAAGCTAGGATACGAATTTATAGACCCAGCAGTAGGTATGTTAGCATGCCAAACCTATGGACCAGGAAGAATGGCAGAGCCAGCTGATATCGTTCAATATTTAAAAAATAGTTTCTATAGTAAGGACTTAATTGGCATGAAATTCATAGTTACAGCTGGTCCCACCATAGAACCAATCGATCCAGTCCGATATGTTACAAATCATTCCAGTGGAAAAATGGGATATAAAATTGCGGAAGAAGGGCAGAAAAGAGGAGCAGAGGTCATACTTATATCTGGCCCAACTAATTTAAAACCACCTGAAGGTGTACAGCTTATTAGAGTAAACACTACATTGGATATGTTCAATGCTGTAAAAGAATATTTTGATAGATGTCATGCTCTAATAAAAGCTGCTGCTCCGCTGGATTATAAGCCAGAAGTAGTAAGTGATGTGAAGATAAAGAAAAAGAATATTGAAAATGACGAATTAAATATTAAGTATATTAGGAATCCTGATATAGCTGCGTATTTTGGTAAAATAAAGAAAGATCAAATAGTAGTCGGTTTTGCAGCAGAAACCAATGATCTTATTGAAAATGCTAAAGAGAAACTTATTAATAAGAATTTAGATTTCATTGTAGCCAATGATGTTTCTAAAGATGGAGCTGGCTTTAAAGAGGATACCAATGTTGTTACAATTATAGATAGAGAGGGAATTATAACTGACTATCCTATTATGGATAAATCAGAAGTGGCGAAGATAATAATTGACAAAGTAAAGAAATTAATAGAAGATAAAAGCTAGATAACCATTTTAATCTAGCTTTTATCTTTAATGGACAAGGAATGATTATATGAATAAGAAATTTGCACAAGTAATAATAGATAACAAGTCGTCAAGTACCGATAAGCCCTATACATATCTGATTGATTCAGACCTAGTAGAATTAGTAGAAGAGGGAATGAGGGTATTGGTTCCCTTTGGATTAGGTAATAGAGTAGTTAAGGGAATTGTTATTAAAATAGAAGAGAACTATTTTGGTTCGCATAAACTAAAAAAGATAATAGATGTTATAGACGACAAACCTTTGATTTCTAAGGATTTAATTGATTTGAGCATATGGATGTCAGAAAAATATCTGTCTCCTTATATAGATGCATTTAAAGCGGTACTTCCCCCTGGGGATTTTAAGGAGGTTAAAACTAATATTTTATTAGAAGAAGTACATGATGATATTTACAATACTTTAGATACTTTAGAAAAAAGTGTAGTAACCATAATTCATAATAATAAGGGGAAGATAGAACTAGGAGAATTAAAGGAGCAAATGAATAATAGATTGACTAATAAGATTATAAGACAGTTGGAGAGTAAAGGGATACTAACTACTTCTATGGAAATTCAAACTTCCATAGAACCTAAATATGAAAAATATGTTTATCTTAAAAACAGATTTAATTCCAGAGAGGAATTAAATCAAAAAATTGGGAAAAGAAGCTATAAACAATTGGAAATTGCTGAATTTTTATTTGATAAGGGAGAAATTCCCCTTAAGGAGTTGATGATGGAGGTTAACAGTTCCATTAGTACTATTAAATCTATGGAAAAGAAAGGTTTGATCCAAATAGTAAATAGGGAGATTTTTAGAAGTCCAATTAAGGAAGATATTAGTCCCTATAAAAAGCATGAGTTAACCTTAGAACAAAGGAATTGTTTTGATACCATTATGGACCATATCAATAGGAACCAATCCAGTAAATTTTTAATCCATGGGGTTACAGGAAGTGGGAAAACGGAGATTTATCTACAGCTGGTTGAAGAGATGATAAATAAAGGGAAGGAGTCAATAGTTTTAGTTCCAGAAATATCTTTAACTCCTCAAACGGTTCAAAGGTTTGTTGGACGATTTGGAGATAGGGTGGCGGTTTTACATAGCAAATTATCTTATGGAGAAAGGTTTGATCAATGGAGGAAAATAAGAGAAGGAAAAGTCAAAATAGCAGTAGGAGCTCGCTCTGCAGTATTTGCACCCTTCTCCAATTTAGGCCTAATCGTGATAGATGAGGAACATGAATCTACCTATAAATCCAGCATGAACCCTAAATATGATACTCTACAGGTAGCTGAGAAGAGATGTGATCAATTTGGATCAACACTTGTTATTGCATCTGCTACCCCATCTGTTGAATCCTATTACAGGAGCATAAAAGGGGAGTATAAACTTTTGAATTTAAAAAAAAGGATAATGAACAGAGAATTGCCCTTTGTTAAAATTATTGATATGAGAGAAGAACTCAATTCTGGAAATAAATCAATTTTTAGTAAGGAATTATATGAAGCAATAGAAGAGAATTTGAAAGATAATAAGCAAACCATTCTCTTTTTAAACCGGCGAGGCCATTCCACTTTCGTTTCTTGCAGACAATGTGGGTATGTAGTAAAATGTAATAAATGCAGTATATCCATGACCTATCATTTGAAGGAGAATAGGTTGAAATGTCATTACTGTGGTTTAGCCATTAGTCCACCAAATATTTGCCCTGTTTGTAAGAGCAAATATATTAAATATTTTGGGATAGGTACTGAAAAAGTAGAAGAGTTTACTAAAAGGTTGTTTCCAAATGCTGTAGTAAAAAGGATGGACTTGGATACCACCAGTAAAAAGGGTAGTTATGAATCTATATTAAACAATATGAAGGAAGAGAAAATAGATATATTGATTGGAACCCAAATGGTAGCTAAGGGTTTAGATTTCAAAAATGTAACATTAGTTGGAATAATTGCAGCGGATACAAGTCTAAATTTACCAGACTTTAGGTCTCCTGAAAGGACATTTCAGTTAATAACTCAGGTAGCTGGACGAGCTGGTAGAGGTGATTTTGAAGGTAAAGTAATAGTACAAACCTATAATCCAGAGCATTACAGTATTCAACTTGCACAGGAGTATAATTACTTGGCCTTTTATAATAAAGAGGTTCTTATTAGAAAAGAATTCAATTATCCTCCCTTTACCAATATAATTTCTATAATAATTTATGGAGAAGATGTTAAACGTGTTATAATAAAGAGTAAGGAGTTCTATAAAATACTAATTAATAATTTGAAGCAGATTAATTTAATCGATTTTGTAGATAATATAATTGGGCCTTTTCCAGCCCCATTAGAAAGGATTAAGAATAATTATAGGTATCAAATTATAATAAAATGTAAAAATGAATATTTAGACAAGTTAAAAACCGCTATAGAATGGGTATTTATATATAATAGATATAAAGTAGATGTTACGGGGATTAAGTTCAATATAGATATTAACCCAAATTCAATATTGTAGGAGGAATAAAATGGCTATAAGACAAATAAGATATGCTGGAGACCTTATTTTAAGAAAGGTTGCTAAAGAGGTAACAGAAATTAATGAAAGGATCAAGATTTTATTAGAAGATATGGTAGATACCATGTATGAATACGAGGGTGTTGGATTAGCTGCTCCTCAGGTAGGAGTTTTAAGAAGAGTAGTGGTTATAGACGTTGGTGAGGGACCAATAAAGCTAATAAATCCGAAGATTATTGAAGAAGAAGGGGAAAACATAGATGTTGAAGGCTGTTTAAGCATTCCGAATAAGGTAGGAACTGTTAAAAGGCCAGAAAAGGTTAAAGTAGAATATTTAGATGAAAATGGACAAAAGAAGATCATCGAGGGAACTGGACTTTTGGCAAAAGCATTATGTCATGAAATTGATCACTTAAATGGAATACTTTTTACTGACAAGATGATAGAAGAAATAATACCTGATGAAGATGGAGAAGAGTAAGAGGTGATATGGTGAAGATTGTTTTTATGGGCACGCCAGAATTTGCTGTTCCTGCTTTAGAATTCTTAAATAATAGTGAATTTAATATTTCATTGGTCATAACACAAAAGGATAAAAGGAGAGGTAGAGGGAAAAAATTATTGCCTACTCCTGTAAAGGAAAAGGCTCTAGAGCTGGGCTTAGATGTCTATCAACCAGAAAATGTGAATTCAGAGGAGTCCTTGAAACTATTAAAAGAGGTTCAGCCAGATTGTATAATTGTAGTGGCTTATGGTCAAATTTTAAGAAAGGGTGTATTGGAGTTACCCTTACATGGATGTATTAATATACATGCTTCCCTTTTACCTAAATATAGAGGTCCTGCTCCCATCAATTGGGCTCTTATAAATGGAGAAAAAGAAACAGGCATTACTATAATGAAAATGGATGAAGGATTGGATACTGGGGACATATTAAAATATGAATCCATACCCATAGAAGAGGAAGACGACTCCAAATCTATTCATGATAAATTATCCTTACTTGGAGCTAGACTGGTTGTTGAAACTTTAAATGATATTAAGAATAACAACATTAAACCAATTCCTCAGGATGATAATCTCTCAACTTATGCACCTATGTTGAGCAAGGAAATTGGAAAAATTGATTGGAATAACAAGGGAGAAAATATTATTAATCTAATACGAGGGTTAAAACCTTGGCCATCTGCCTATATAATATATAAAGGTGATAGAGTAAAAATTCACAAAGCTAGGAGAGTAGAAAAGTTTTTGGAAAGCGAGAATGGTAAGGTTGTTAAGGTTCAAGAGGATGGAATCTATGTAAATTGTTCTGATTCCTGCATTGTTATAGAGGAGTTGCAATTTCCTAACAAGAAGAACTTAAAGGTAAGGGAATTCTTAAAAGGCAATCAATTTGATTTGAATATAAGACTTGAATAATATCAGGATTAAGGAGGGATACTATGTATGGAGGATATTATTATGGAGGCTACTATGGTGGGATTGATAGTATAGCCTTTATATTGTTGATGCCTGCCTTGTTGTTTTCATTATATGCTCAATTTAAGGTTACATCTTCCTTTAATAAATATCTAGGAATTCAAAGCAGTTCTGGTTTAACTGGCTACGAAGTAGCAAGGCTGATATTGGATAGGAATGGTTTATACCATATTAGAATTGAACCTATAGGAGGGAATTTAACAGACCATTATGACCCTAGAAACAAAGTAATAAGGCTTTCGAGAAATGTTTATAATGGCAGGTCAGTAGCAGCAGTTTCTGTAGCAGCGCATGAGGTTGGTCATGCTATACAGCACGGAGAAGGATATTTTCCTCTTATTTTAAGAAATAATATTGCACCTATTGCAAGTATTGGTGCAAGGTTTGTTTGGTTTTTGATATTATTAGGTTTTATAATTAGCCCATTTTTTATAGAACTGGGAATACTACTTTATGTGGCAGTAGTCCTATTCCAAGTGATTACGTTGCCAGTAGAATTTAATGCAAGTAGAAGAGCTTTATATCAGCTTGAGAATGGCATAATCTATCATGATGAAGTTGATTCTTCTAAGAAGGTTTTAAATGCCGCTGCACTAACTTATGTTGGAGCGACTCTAGTTGCTTTAGCTCAGTTATTAAGACTTATGGCTATGTTTGGTAGAAGAAGGGATTAAAAATTCTAGTTTATAGCTTTGCCTGGGGCAATCCCCGGGCATAATATTTTATGGGGAGAGTTTAATATGAATGTTAGGGAGATATGTTTAAATATATTAATAGATGTCCACAGTAAGGGAGCTTATTCTAATTATACAATAAATAAATATATAAAAGAAAATATTAAAATTAAGGATGAAAACTTAATAAGGGAAATAGTCTATGGAGTAATAGAGAATCGTTTATATTTAGATTATATTATTTCTAAACTATCTAGTATTAAGGTTGAAAAGATTCAACCGCCTATCCTAGATATTTTAAGGATGGGAGTATATCAAATGGCTTTTATGGACAAAATTCCAGATAGGGCAGCTGTAAATGAATCAGTTAATCTTTCTAAGAAATACGGTCACAAAGGAATCAGTGGTTTTGTTAACGGAGTTCTAAGAAATTTTTCAAGGAATAAGGAAAAATTGATGGTGGTAGAAGTAAGCAATTCAGTAGACTATATTTCCATAAAGTATTCCTATCCTAAGTGGATAATTAGAAGGTGGATTAATGAATTTGGTTATGAATTCACAGAAAAACTGTGCATTAGCAATAATTCTAAACCTAAATTGAATATTAGGGTAAACCGGTTAAAGACGAATAGGGAAGAATTATCCGACAAGCTGTCCAGCTATGGATATATAGTTTATAATACTAGGTATGCAAAAGATGGGATTATAGTAGAGAATCCTATTAGGATTACTGAGAGGGAGGAGTTTCAACAAGGTTGTTTTACCATTCAAGATGAAAGTAGCATGTTAGTAGGGCAGATAGCTAATCCAAAAGAGGGGAGTTTAGTTATGGATTTGTGTAGCGCACCAGGAGGGAAAGCTACTCATATTGCAGAGATAATGGAAAATAAAGGAAAGGTTATAAGTAGGGATATATATGAGCATAAATTGAGATTGATAAAGGAAAATTCCAATAGATTAGGAATCAATATCATAGAAACGGAAATATTTGATGCTTTAAAAGTTGATAATACTATGGTGGGCAAAGCAGATTATTGCATAATTGATGCTCCTTGCTCTGGATTAGGAATTATTAGGAGAAGACCAGATATAAAATGGAATAGGAAGGAAGAGGATATAAAAGAATTGGTTAGGATGCAAAAAGCCATTCTTAATAATGCCAAAAAATATGTAAAACCTGGGGGCATAATCGTTTATAGTACTTGTACCATTGGAAAGGAAGAAAATTTAGATGTGGTTATGGATTTTTTGAAGGCTAATAAAAACTTTTCTCTATTAGGATTTGGAGAATTATTGGACTCGTTAGAAAATATTGAAACTGGAAATAAAGGATATGTACAATTATTTCCACATATTCATGGTACAGATGGGTTTTTTATTGCAAGAATTATAAAGAAGAATGGTTAAAAGATTATTTGGTATGATATAATAAGAAATTAGGAATGTATAAAATGCGAATTTTTAGAATAAAAATTAATATGCCTTAAAACTTTTTCTTTTTTAAGGACAAGCTAAAAATAGGACAATAAAGGCCTGAAACCAATAGAAGGAAAAATTATTAATAACATTTGGAATGGACCAAATATCTTTACATTGAGGTGATTGGTATGGAGGTTGGAGTTAAAACTGATATTGGCAGGATTCGGGAGGTTAATCAAGACGCTTATTATATTTCTGTTATTGAAGAAAATCCATTATTTATTGTAGCAGATGGGATGGGAGGACACAAGGCAGGAGAAATTGCATCGAATATGGCTGTTGATATAATAAGTGCAGATCTAGGAAAAGATGTGACCCTCTTGGAATTAGACGATAATAGCATTAAAAATAGAATAAAAGAATCTATAGGTAGAGCAAATGAAGAAATATACAAGAAGTCTTTAGAAGATGAATCCTATTCAGGGATGGGAACAACTGTGACTTTAATCTATTCAAAAGGGAAAAAGGTCTTTATTGGACATGTTGGAGATAGTAGAGCTTATTTATTGCGTAAAAATATATTATTACAATTGACGAAAGATCATTCTTTAGTCGAAGAGCTTATTAGAAATGGAAGCATTAGTAGGGAAGAGGCAAAACTTCATCCACAAAGGCATATTATTACAAGAGCAGTAGGAACTAGTCCAGATGTTGAAGCGGATTTAATAGTACAGGAGAAGCACAAAGGTGACATATTTCTATTGTGTACAGATGGGCTAACCAGCATGTTAGCAGATGATGAAATAAGAGAACAGTTGTTAATATGCGAAAATATGCAAAAGATCTGTGAAGAATTAATTGAGTTTGCCAATGAAAAGGGTGGATTTGATAATATTACTGTTGTGGCTATTAAGTTTTAATGAAGTGAGGTGAAAACATGATTGGAACTGTTCTTGGTAATAGATATGAGATAATTGAGAAAATAGGCGGAGGTGGCATGGCTCTTGTTTATAAAGCTAAATGTAGACTTTTAAATAGATATGTAGCAATTAAAATTTTGAGGGATGAGTTTAACAACGATGAAGAATTTATAAAAAAGTTTAAAAGGGAATCTCAAGCTGCAGCCAGCCTTTCGCATCCAAATATAGTTAATATATATGATGTTGGAGTAGATAAAAAGGATGGACAGGAAATTCATTACATAGTAATGGAGTATATAAAAGGCAAAACCTTAAAAGAGATAATAAGGGAAAAAGGAAAGTTTACTGTAGATGAAACTATAGATTATTCAATTCAAATAGCAGAAGCCTTAGAACATGCTCACGAAAATCATATAGTCCATAGAGACATTAAGCCGCATAATATAATGGTAACTGAAGATGGCAGAGTGAAGGTAACTGACTTTGGAATAGCAAGAGCAGCTAGTGCTTCAACGGTAACCAACACATCCAATGTAATAGGTTCTGTCCATTATTTTTCACCAGAACAGGCCAGAGGAGGTTATACTGATGAGAAATCTGATATATACTCCTTAGGCATAGTCATGTATGAGATGATCACTGGAAGAGTTCCTTTTGAAGGAGATAGTCCTATTACAGTAGCTTTAAAGCATATTCAGGAAGAGATCATCCCACCTAGAGAAATAGATAATTCAATTCCACTTGGATTGGAGAATATAATTATGCATTGTGTAAAGAAGAGCCAAAGTGATAGGTATGCTACTGTAAGTGATTTATTATCTGACCTAAAGAAGACCAAATTGTCTGGTGGCAAATTGCCAATGGAAGATACTAATTTTATTGAAGCACCTACTCAAATAATACCAGTTGTGGAGGATAAGGAAGGTAAGGAAATGAAAAAATCTAAAAAGAAAAAGAACAGCGATGGTAGTTTAAAAGTTGTTTTCTTTGCTATACTATTGGCCTTTGTAGTAGTTAGTTCAATGGCCTTAGGTTTTTATAAGCTTAAGGACTACTTCATTACTAAGGAAGTTGTAGTACCTGATTTAGTTGGATTACACATAGATAGAGCCAAAGAGGAAGCAGAAAAGCTTGGATTAAATGTTGAAGTGGCAAACGAAGTTTATAGCAGTGAGTTCAATAAGGATGAAGTAGTTAATCAAATGACAGAGGCAGGCACAAAGGTTAAAGAAGGGTATACAATAAAAGTTGCTATTAGTAAGGGAAGAAACCTAGTTAAAGTTCCAAACCTAATTAATAGGAATATTAACGAGATTGATAGCATACTTAAAGATTCTAGTTTATCAGAAGGGCTAGTAGAGTATGAGTATAGTGATAATGTAGCTGAAAATATAATTATAAATCAAGATCCAGCCCCATATACTGAAGTTGAAGAGGGGACTAAAATTAATTTAATTGTTAGCCAAGGTCCGGAAAAAAAGATTGTAGTAATGCCAAAGCTTGTAGGTCAAAGTGAAAACGAAGCTAAAAATGCCTTGATAGCATATGGATTAGCATTAGATCAGATTGTTAGAGAGCCTAATAATGAATATGAAGAGGGCATTGTATTTTGGCAAAGTATTGAACCTGGCAATGAAATAGAGACAAATACAGCCATAACCTTATATGTTAGTTCAGGTCCATCAGCTCGAGGAGAGGAACCTGAACCTGAAGAGAAGGATAAAGAGATTCCTTTTGTAATGACATTAACACCTAGTGTGGAAGATGATGAAGTAGAAATTAAAATTGTAAGGGTTCAGGATGGAAATAGAAAAGATGTTTATAATAAAATTCATAAAGTCGATGGAAGTTCTATCGAAATACCATTGGAAGGGAAAGTAGATGCTGTATTTGAAATCTATTATGATGGCATTTATATTGACGAAATAGTTCATCCACACAATTAGGAGGTTTTTATGATAGAAGGCATAATAATAAAAGGCATTGGTGGGTTTTATTATGTTAAAACTCAAGACAAAGTTTATGAATGCAAGGCTAGGGGGCTTTTCAGAGAAGACAATATAATACCCTTAATAGGAGATAGAGTAAAAATCCGAATAAACGAGGAAGATGGTAGCGGCTATATTGAAGAGATTATGGAAAGGAAATCTCAGTTGATAAGGCCTCCCGTATCTAATGTAACTCAAGCTATTATTATTATGAGCATAAAAAAACCGGATATAAACTTATGGTTATTAGACAGATTAATAGTTTTAGCGGAACATCAAAGATTAAATATTGGAATATGTATAAATAAAATTGATTTGGTTCAGGAGGATGAACGGAATTTAATAGAAAAAGCCTATAGAGAAACCGGGTATCCAATTATTAAAACTAGTTGCAAAACTGGAGAAGGTATTGTAGATTTAATAGATTTATTAAAGAACCAAGTTACAGTTTTTGCAGGGCCTTCAGGGGTTGGGAAATCCTCACTACTAAATAGAATAAAACCAGGATTGGAGCTAAAAACTGGAGATGTAAGTAAAAAAACTACCAGAGGAAGGCATACCACCCGACATGTAGAATTAATAGATTTAGATGGCAATTCCTTCGTACTTGACACTCCAGGTTTTAGTTCCTTAAGCTTGGATTTTATTGAGAGGGAAGAAGAGTTGAGCAAGTACTTTAAGGAAATAGATGAGTTCAATGGCAAATGTAAATTTATCAACTGTATTCACTTTAAGGAACCTGGTTGTGAAGTGAAAAAACAGGTGGAAAAGGGGAATATTAGTCGGGAAAGATATGAGAACTATCTAATGTTTCTTGAAGAGATAAAAGCAAATAGGAGGTATTAAAATGATAAAACTTTCACCATCCATTTTGTCAGCAGATTTAGGCAATTTAAAAGAGGAGATACTTAAACTTGAAAAAGGAGGAGCAGATTATATCCATTTAGATGTGATGGATGGCATATTTGTTCCCAACATAACCTTTGGACCGCCAGTAATTAAACATTTACGCAATATTACCCAAATTCCTTTTGATGTTCATCTTATGATTGACAAACCTGAAAGGTATATAGAGGATTTTGTAGAAGCTGGTGCTGATATGCTTACAGTCCACGTGGAATCTACCCTGCATTTACATAGAACCATAGATGTAATAAAATCCTATGGTATAAAAGCAGGGGTAGCTTTGAATCCGTCTACACCCTTAGAAAGTATAGAGTATGTATTAGATTATGTTGATTTAATTTTGATTATGACAGTAAATCCTGGCTTTGGTGGACAAGAGTTTATAGGTTCTATGGAAAAAAAGATTAAAAAGATGAGGAGAATTATAGATGAAAAGAACCTTAATATTTTACTTGAAGCTGATGGAGGAATTAAGTTAGATAATGCAAAAGAGATAATCAATTATGGCCTTGATATCATAGTAGTTGGTTCTGATATTTTTAGAAGTAAAGATGTGATAGAGAGAACTAAAATGTTTAAGAGCTTATAATTGAATTATATATGTAGTATGGTATAATGTAATTGAACTAAATAATACCTTCATCACTAGGGGAGCCAAATTGGCTGAGAGGGGATTCGATCCCGACCCTTAACCTGAACTAGGTAATGCTAGCGTAGGGAAGTGAGTTCGTTTGCATGTTAGCCCATTACCTAATTCTGGTAATGGGTTTAATATTTAAGGAGGGCTGAATATGAAGAAGTGGAGCACAAAGATGTTAGTGGAAGCTGGGATTATGATAGCATTAGCTGTTTTGTTGAGTAGAATTAAAATTTACCAAGCACCTCAAGGAGGTTCTGTAACTGCAGGTAGTATGATTCCAATCCTTTTGTTTTCTATGAGATGGGGACTTAAACCTGGGATTATTGCTGGAGCCACCTTTGGAGTATTAAAACTCATATTAGGAGGTTGGGTTTTTACCCCTATACAAGCAATATTAGAATATCCTATTGCCTTTGGTTTTTTAGGATTAGCTGGAATTTTCTCTAATTCCATTAAAGATTTTAGTAACGACAAATATGTCAAAATCATTCTATCTATATTTTTCGCCATAGGCGGTAGATTTTTATGTCATCTATTAGCTGGGGTTATATTCTTTGCTGAATATGCAGGAACTCAAAATCCTTGGATATACTCTTTAGTATATCAATCCAGCTATTTAGTACCAGAATTTATAGTATCTATCATTATTTTATCGTTAATTTGGAAGCCTATTAGCAAAATAGAAAAATAGAATGGAATGATTAAATGAAAGCGTTAGTCATTTTAAGTGGTAAAATAATTGATATTAACAGGTTAAGGGAGTTAAAGAAAGAGGTTGATTTTGTACTTTCTGCTGATGGTGGAACTAATCACTGCTTTAAAGCATCTTTAAAACCTGATTTGGTTGTAGGAGATTTAGATTCCATTTCAGAGGAAGTTATTCAACAGATTGAAGAGAATAAAATACCAGTGGAAAAGTTTCCTGTAAAAAAAGATAAAACGGATTCAGAAATTTCCATAGACTATATAATAGATAAGGGATTTAAGGATATAACTATAGTAGGAGCTACTGGAAATAGGCTGGATCATACTTTAGCTAATATATTGCTGCTCAAAAAGCTGAAGGAAAGAGGAATAAATGGACGAATAATAGATGATGATAATGTTATATATTTAGTTGAAGATGAGCTGATTTTAAAAAACATACCCGGCTATTATGTATCTGTTATTCCTATCACCAACACTGGAATTGTAGTTACATTAAAGGGATTCGAATATGAGCTGGAGAATACCAGAGTTCAATTTGGCTCCACTCTAGGCATAAGCAATAGGATTGTTAAAGATAAGGGATTTATAAGAATTTATGAGGGACAAAGTTTAGTAATCATATCAAGAGATTGATCTATAGAGCAAACCTGAAAAAGGTTTGCTTTTTTGTAACTAATTTTGAAAAAATGCAATAAAATAGAGTAAAGGATCTTTGAGGTGAGAATATGAAAAGCTTTTACTATAGATATAGGTATAAATGGAAAAGATTAATTGGAATTTTAATATCCGTAATTGGTTTTTTAATAGTAATCAACTTTATTCCCATAGAAATACTAATATTGATTATTGGGTTGATTCTTATAGTTATTGGGATTTTAATAATTAAAGTAAAATAAGGCTTCCGCTACTATTAAACTGGAAGCCCTATATTTTATAACGCCCTTTCCACATAACCAGACCTTAAGCATCTAGTACAAACATTTATTCTTTTAACAGTTCCATCAACCACTGCCCTTACTCTTCTGATATTTGGTGACCAATCTCTTCTACTCTTTTTATTTGAAAAAGTCACTTTATTTCCAAATATTTTACCCTTTCCACATACTTCACATTTTCTTGCCATAAAAACACCTCCTCTAAAAAAGTGCAATCATCTAATTCGTTTTCTTATTTTATTAGAACATATTATATTCTAACATAATATTAGATAAAAAGGCAACTATAATTATTGACAAATTAAAATCTTAATAGTAATGAGTTGAACAATTCAGTATAATAAGGTAAAATATACTCATATATTATATTGAATTATCTTTAAGGAGGCGATTTTGTGCCAGCTAGAGCTAAAAATGATTATGGTTATATCGACATAGATGATAACGTAATAGCTACTATAGCAGGGCTTTCAGCTATGGAAAGCTATGGAATAGTAGGTATGGCTAGTAAAAAAGCAAAAGATGGTTTTTTTGAGCTATTAAAAAGAGAAAATCTTTCTAAAGGGGTAAAAATATACATTGAAAACGATGAAATAACAATAGATTTACATGTTATATTACAATATGGAATGAGAATATCAGTAGTAGCAGAAAATATTATTGAAAAAGTAAAATTTAATTTAGAAAACTTAACAGGGATGAAAGTTAAACAGGTAAATGTATATGTACAAGGAATTAGAGTTGAAAAGTAGTTAGGAGGTACAACCATTGAAAAACGAAATCATGGACGGTCTAATGCTAAAAAAGGCATTTGTAGGAGGCGCTAGATTATTGGAAAGTAAAAAGGAAGAGGTAAATGCACTAAATGTATTTCCTGTACCTGATGGAGATACGGGGACAAATATGTCCTTAACCATGAAATCTGCAGTAAAGCAGATATCAAGTCTAGACGCTCCTACTGTAGGAGAAGTTGCAGTAGCAGCTAGCAATGGCTCTCTAATGGGAGCAAGAGGGAATTCTGGAGTAATTCTATCCCAACTTTTTAGGGGTTTTGCCAATAGTTTGAAAGATAAGGATAAGATAAATACCATAGATTTAGCTAAAGCTTTCAAGTCTGCTTCAGAAACAGCATATAAGGCAGTAATGAAACCTACAGAAGGGACTATTTTAACTGTTGCAAAAGGTTGTGCTGATTATGCTTTAGAGTTAGCAGAAGTGGAAAATGATATATTTGTTTTTTTAGAAAAGGTTATAAATAAAGGGAAAGAAGTACTTAATAAGACTCCAGATATGTTGCCTGTATTAAAGCAAGCAGGAGTAGTAGATGCGGGGGGTAAAGGTTTAATAGTAGTTTTGACTGGTGCTTTAAATGCCATCACTGGTAAAGAAGATATAATTTTAGATTTTCCAGCTAAAGTAGATAAACCTGTAGAGATATTTCCTAGGATTGATGATGAAAATATTAAATTCGGATATTGTACTGAGTTTATGATCAATACGGATTTTGATGATTATGAAGCTTTAAGAAGCGAGTTAAACAGCTTTGGAGATTCCTTATTGGTAGTAGGAGGCGATGGATTAATTAAAGTTCATGTTCACACTAACAATCCAGGGCTGGTATTGGAGAGGGCTTTAGAAATTGGAGAGCTAAATGACATTAAAATAGATAATATGCGTTATCAACATAGGCATATAATTGAAGAAGAAGTATCAGAAAAAATAGAAATCAATAATCGAAACAGGGAAATGAAGAAATACGCTTTCATTACCGTTTCCATAGGAGAAGGTTTAAATAAAGTTTTTAAGGAACTCAATGTAGACTATATAATACCAGGCGGGCAAACTATGAATCCTAGTACAGAAGATATACTAAAAGCTATAGATGAAGTGAATGGCGAAAACATAATAATATTACCTAATAACAGCAATATTGTGCTGGCAGCTGATCAAGCCAAGGAGTTAAGCGATAAAAAGGTTTATGTATTTCCTACTAAAACCATTCCTGAAGGCATAACTGCATTGATCACATTTGACCCAGAGCTAGATATAGAAGAAAATTTGACCAATATGGAAGAAGCTGTAACCCATGTAAAGACTGGTATGGTTACTTATGCGGTTAGGAATACTGAAATAGATAATACAAAAATAAATAAAGATGATATCATAGGTCTTTCAAATGGGGAGATATTGGCTGTTGGTAATTCGATAGATGAGGTTAGTTTAGTGCTATTACAGAAGGTTATTAATGACGAATATTCTTTAATAACAGTTTTTTATGGTAATGAAATTGATGATGAAAGTGCGAAGAAATTTGCAAAAAGGCTAGAAGAAGAGTTTGAGAATTTCGACATAGAAGTAGTTTATGGCGGACAACCACTTTATTATTATATATTTTCATTAGAGTAGTATATTCCTCACCTATTGGTGAGGAATTTGTTGTTAAGATAATAGATTAGAGGAGGAGAAAATTGGATATTCAATATGTTAAAGGGGTTGGCCCAAAAAGAGCAAGACTATTAAAAAAATTAAATATACATACTATTCAGGACCTCTTATACTATATGCCTAGGAGCTATGAAGATAGGAGGAGATTTAAGTCTATAGCCCAGTGTGTCGGTGGTGAAAAGGTTAGCCTAAAGGTAAAAATTTGTGGATATCCAGTTAAACGGAAACTAAGAAAAAACTTATCTATATTACAAGTTCCAGTAAAGGATAGCTCTGGCATTGGGCATTTAGTATGGTTTAATCAGGATTATATAGTAAGTCGTTTGTCTTTAGGTGATGAAATAATGGTCTATGGAAAGGTGAATATATTTAATAACCAGGTACAGGTTATGAATCCCACTATTGGGAGGGCAGAAGGAGACAAAGTTGGAAAGATTATCCCTATATACCCTTTAACAGATAATCTTTCCAACAATGAGATGATTAGAATAATGAATAATGCCATTAAGGGATATAGTGACAATATTAAGGAAAGACTACCTGAATATATACTGAAGGAATTAAATCTAATGCCAATCAAAGAAGCCATAATAAATATTCATTTTCCTAAAAGTGAAAACCATTATAAAGAAGCTCGTAAGAGGTTAGCTTTTGAGGAATTATTTATTTTACAACTAGGACTTATGTTAATTAAGTCTAGGCAGCAAGAAGTTTATAAAGGCATACAATTTCCACCTGTAACAGAAGTTTATAGTTTTATAAATGATTTGCCTTTTAAGCTGACTACTGCTCAGTTGAGAGTGTTTAAAGAAGTTGAAAAGGATATGGAGAAGAATATCCAGATGAATAGGTTGATTCAAGGAGACGTAGGGTCTGGTAAAACCATTATTGCAGTATTAGCTATGTTTAAGGCGTGGAAATCTGGATACCAATCTGTAATGATGGCTCCAACAGAGATTTTAGCTCTACAACATTTCAATTCTATCTCTAATTATTTCAAGGATTATGATATAAGGTGTGAGCTATTAGTAGGAAGCCTTTCTAATAAGAAAAAGGAAGAGGTGCTGAAGGATTTAAAAGATGGAAAAATCCATGTGTTAATAGGTACACATGCAATAATACAGGATAAGGTTGAGTTCAATAGACTAGGTTTAGCAATAACCGATGAACAACATCGATTTGGCGTAAAGCAACGGGCCACACTAAGCTATAAAGGGAAGAGTCCGGATATTTTGGTAATGACTGCTACCCCTATACCTAGAACCTTAGCTTTAATACTCTATGGGGATTTGGATATTTCCATAATAGATCAGTTGCCTCCTGGAAGGAAGCAAATAGAAACATATGCTGTAGGATTCGACTTAATAGAGCAAGTTCATAATTTTGTAAAAAAGCAATTATTAGAGGGAAGACAAGCCTATATAGTATGTCCATTAATTGAAGAAAGTGAAACCTTAGACTTGGAATCTGCGGAAGCACTATATAATAGTTTGAAAGATGAAGTATATAGGGATTTTAAAGTTGGTTTGTTACATGGAAGGATGAAACAGGAGGAAAAGGATCGCATTATGGAAAGATTTTCAAAGAATGAATTGGATATATTAGTTTCTACTACGGTTATCGAGGTTGGAATTAACGTGCCAAATGCTAATATCATGGTAGTATATAATGCAGAGAGATTTGGATTAGCTCAACTTCATCAATTGAGGGGGAGAGTTGGAAGAGGAGAGTATCAGTCCTATTGTATATTAATAAATGGCAGCAATAGTAAAATAGCAAGGGAGAGGATGAGAATTTTACAGAAATCTACTGATGGCTTCTATATATCTGAGAAGGATTTGGAATTAAGGGGACCAGGAGAATTCTTTGGTACCAAACAGCATGGTTTACCTGATTTAAAAATTGCTAACCTATTTACGGACATGGAAATATTAAAACTTGCTCAAAAAAAAGCAATGGAGGTATTAGAAAAGGATACCTATTTACTGGAGGATAGACATTGTAATTTAAGGGAAAGCATAATCCAACTATTCCAGGATAGGATTAAGGATATAATTTTAAACTAATACTAGGAAAGTATATATGAAATATGGTAAAATAAATTAAGCATAATTAAGAGGTGATCTATTGAGGGTTATTGCTGGTAGCAAAAAAGGATTTAGGCTAAAAGGGCCTAAAAGCAAGGATATAAGGCCTACAGAAGATAGGATAAAAGAATCTCTTTTTAATATTTTAGGCTATATTGATGAAAATTCCTTAGTTTTAGATTTATTTGCTGGTACTGGATCAATTGGCATTGAGTTTTTAAGTCGAGGAGCAAAAAAGGTGTATTTTGTTGACAAGTCCTATGAAAGTATTCGGTGTATCGATGAAAATTTAAAGCATACATGCTTAAAGGATAGTGCAGAGATATTAAAGAAGGATGCCTTTAAAGCTCTGGATTTGTTAAGAGAAAAAGATATAAAATTTGATTATATTTTTATAGATCCACCATATGGAAGGAATTTATTGGAAAGGGTTCTTATAAAGATTGATGAGGTTAATATTTTAAGAGAAGAAGGTCTTATAGTATTAGAGCATGAAAGGAACTATGTTTTGAATCATATTTTTAATAGCTTGATTAAAATAGATTCTAGGAATTATGGGGATAAATCCCTAAGTTTCTTTAAGAAAAGGGATAGGAGGGAGAAGTAATGGTAGTAATTTATCCAGGAAGCTTTGATCCTGTAACTTATGGGCATTTAGATATAATCGATAGATGCTCTCGAAAGTTTTCTAAGGTCATAGTGGCCGTTTTAAATAATAAATCAAAAAAAAATTTTTTTTCGATAGAGGAAAGAATAGAATTATTGAAAAAAACTTTAGAAAAATATGATAATGTTGAAGTAGATTCTTTTTCTGGATTGCTGGTAGACTATGCAAGACAAAAAAATTGTACTACTGTGGTTAGGGGGCTTAGAGCCGTTTCCGATTTTGAATATGAGATGCAAATGGCTTTAGTCAATAAAAAACTGGAGGAAACCCTGGAGACTTTATTCATGGTTTCTAGTGGAAAATATGCATATTTAAGCTCAAGCATAGTTAAGGAAGTAGCAATGTTTGGGGGCAATATATCCTGCTTTGTGCCTGGAGTAGTTGAAAAGGCTTTATTAGAAAAAATTAATGGAGGTAGGATGTAAATGGAAGTGCTAAAATTAATTGATGAAATTGAGGACATTTTGGAAAATGCTTCTAGCCTACCTTTTTCCAACAAGGTAATGGTAGACGCGGAAGAACTATTTGAAATAATACGGGAGATAAGGATTAAGTTACCAGACGAACTAAAACAAGCAGCATGGATAAAGGAAGAGAGACAAAGAATTTTAGCAGAAGCTCAAAAAGATGCAGATACCATTTTAAACGAAGCGGAATTGAAATTGGAGGAGTTAATTGAACAAGATGAAATCACTAAGAAGGCCAAGGAAAGAGCTGAGGAGATAATTACGAAAGCTCAAAATAATGCTAAGAGTATTAGATTAGGGGCATTGGAATATGCTGATAATATATTGCTGGAAACACAGGAAAATTTAAAAAATATAATCGATTTGTTGAATAAGAATAGGCAGGAGTTAAGAGGGGACCGATAATCAGTCCCGAGAGGATAAAGGATTTATTATTGCAGATATTAGGGAAAGGATTAACAAGTAAATATTGGAAATTAGGGCGATTTTACAGGAGCTAAATAATAAAACTGGCCAAGCATTAAAATGAATTAGATTTATACCTTGGTATTTAGGCATGAAGGATGGTTCAACTAGGCTTTTGTATTTTATAATATAGAATAGGAAGCCATAAATAGAAGATAGAAGACCATGTAATAGTTTGGAAAATATGTAAATTTTACTATCTATATCCGTATTGTTGATAAAGCTTAGGACTTGGCTATGTATAGAAAAACCGCTCCAACCTATTAAGAAATTTATCAGTATTATTTTATAATATAATGGAATATTAGCACTAGATATAAGTTTACATCCTGTTGTTAATTCTATAATGCCCGCTATGAATCCTTTAATTGCTTCTATATTTATCTTTATGGGGATTGTGTAGATTAATAATTCAATAAACTTGTTAAAAGCTTTAGAAGCAAACAAAAGCTCTGTTAATACTGAATAAAATATAATAAACCCACCAATTATAGTTATGGCATTTAAGCTATTACGTACGCTGTTGTTTAATATATATCCAATGGAGAAATCCTTTTTTATATTGGGAAAAAAAGAACTTATAACGTTGAAATTTTCCTTTACATTTTTTGCAGGTCTTATTTCCCTTTTGTAAAAACTTAATATGATTCCTACAGATATTGCTCCTAAGTAATGAGGATATATGATTATAGGAGCAATTGAAGGATTATTAAGCATTCCTATGGATACTGCCCCTAACATAAAAAGGGGGCCAGAAGTACTTGCAAAGCAAATAGTTCTTTCAGCTTCAATTTTTGTTAAGGTATTGTTCATCCTTAAATCTGCTACTATCTTTGCACCCATTGGATATCCTGATGCTATGCTCATTGAAAAGGGAAAAGCAGAATTTCCAGGTACATTGAAAAAATATTTCATAAACGGCTTCAGGAATTTTCCGATTAAGTCTACAAATCCAATGTTTTTTAAGATTTCTGATATCATAAAAAATGGCAATAAAGAAGGTACAATGATATTGAACCATGTCAATAAACCACTATAACCACTTTCTAAAGACAATTTTGGATTATTTATTATTCCTATCAGAGTAAATAGGATGATAATTAAGAAAGATATATTTATGATAGCTTTTTTCATATATATTTCACCTCACAAAAGGTGTATTTAAAATATTAATAATTATATTAAAGTATATTTTATTAAAAGATATATATGAAAAAGTAGCAGGAATATCCTGCTACTTTTTTTTTATATATAAAGTGGTGTAATAATCCATATTCATATAAGGCTTATTTCCATTCAATCCCAAGAAGAATAGGTCTGTAGCTTTTTTATCGAAATCAATTATTCTATTTAAATAGGGATTGGAGTACTTTTTATAATCTGAAAACTTTATTACTACAGGAAGATTAGACTTTTCCTTGATTTTTTTAAGTATTAAAAAGCCCTTATCGTTTGTACCTAATACCCTAATATAGGAAGGGTGATGAGGTTGAAGCTCTTCGAATACAGTCTCTGTCAGGTTTGCCATCATATGGACTAATATCCTTTGTATTCTAGTTTTAGCATATCTCTTGGTGGAAACTTTCTGTATGAGTTCATGAATACTATTGATCTCAGCACTTTTATTGACAATCCTATTTTCAAGTCCTGCTTCTACATCTATAATTTTCGTTAATTTGTTTTTATCTTCAATTCTTAATAAATAATTGATTATTTGGGTATAATTATCTAACATATTGAAATTTTTATATTTATTGATATAATTTATTAGGTGGTCAAAAGTTTTAGCAGGAACATACTCTTTTATAGCTTCAATTTCACCATTTATTAGTTTATTGCGTATAGCAGTAGCACTGGCTACATTATGGTTTAATTGGCTTTCATTGTAGGTACTACCAACCCGTTTAATTGCTATAGGTTGGATATTGCTATTTAATAGAATTAAATTTTTTAGATATTCAATAGCTAATATATTATTAGACATTTTCAAAATTTCCTTAATATTAATATTATGTTTTTTATTAAGCTTATATTTATCAAAAAAATGTTCTAATGCATGGCTACGAGATACGGAAAAAGAATGGCCTTGTTTTAAGTTTTTTTTCAAATGCTCCTTATAATATGGAGGTTCATCGACTAATATTTGTGCAATTTCTTTCAAAGGATTTAAATCACCTGTTTCGCTGCCAAAGACTACGTAATCGACAATTTTTAAACTATGCAGTAGAGATATGCTGCCATAAGCAAACAACTCTGCGGATTGAACTGAAAAAATAAAAGGTAGCTCGATTACTAAATCGACTCCGTTATCAATTGCCATTTTGGCTTTAGTCCATTTATCTATTAAAGAAGGTTCACCTCTTTGAACAAAGGAGCCACTCATTACTGCTATGGAGTAGTCTGAGTTAGTAATTTTTTTTGCCATATTTAGATGGTACTTGTGTCCAAAATGAAAAGGATTATATTCTGTGATTAAACCTACAACTTTCATCAGTAACCTCCCATTTGGTTTTACCTTATTATAGCATAAACGGGAAATATAATATTGTTGATTTTTTGACAAAACTATAATAATATAATTTATGAGCATATATTAGGATAGGAGGCTTGAAAATGAACATATTGGTAATAAATTGTGGTAGTTCTTCATTAAAGTATCAATTATTGGATATGAAAGAAGAACAAGTTTTAGCCAAGGGTTTGGTTGAGAGAATTGGAATAGAAGGCTCAAGGATAAAACATACAACTACAGGAAAAGATCAAGTTACCATAGAAGAACCTATGAAAGACCACAAAAAAGCTTTAGAAATGGTGCTTAACGCTTTAGTGGATTCAGAATATGGTGCAATTAAATCAATGGATGAAATTGAGGCCGTTGGTCACAGAGTAGTTCATGGAGGAGAAAAATTTGCTAATTCAGTAATTATTGACGATGAAGTTATGAAAGCCATTAGAGAGTGTATAGAATTAGCTCCTCTTCATAATCCACCTAACATAATGGGAATAGAAGCTTGTAAAGAATTAATGCCTAATACACCTATGGTAGCAGTATTTGATACAGCTTTCCACCAAACTATACCAAAGGCTAACTACATGTACCCACTACCTTATGAATTATATGAGAAATATGGTATTAGAAAATATGGTTTTCACGGTACATCCCATAAATATGTATCACAGAGAGCAGCTGAATTATTAGGTAGACCAATAGAAGAGTTAAATATTGTAACATGCCACTTAGGAAATGGAGCCAGTGTTTGTGCTGTTCAAGGTGGTAAATCCGTAGAGACAAGCATGGGCTTTACTCCACTAGAGGGTTTAGCAATGGGTACCAGATCGGGAGATGTGGATCCTGCAGTAATTCTATTTATTATGGAAAAAGAAGGCCTATCATTTGATGAAGTTAACGAACTATTAAATAAAAAATCTGGGGTTTTAGGCCTTTCTGGCATAAGTAGTGATTTCAGAGATTTAGAGGAAGAGGCTGCCAAAGGTAATGAAAGGGCTTTATTGGCTTTACAACTATTCTGCAACAGAGTTAAGAAATATATAGGCGCTTATGTAGCATTAATGTGTAGAATAGATGCTTTAGTCTTTACTGCTGGAATTGGTGAGAATTCTCCAGCTGTTAGGGAACATATTTGTAATGGGTTAGAATGTATAAATATAAAATTAGATAAGGAATTGAACCAAGTTAGAGGCAAAGAAGCCAGACTAAACAGTGATTTAACTTCAACTGCTATTTTTGTTATTCCTACTAATGAGGAATTAATGATAGCTAGAGAGACTAAAGAGCTAGTTGAAAAATAACATAAATTTCTTGACAAATGGCCACCTCCTTTATATAATTATGTTTGTTAGTTTTAGAGGTGAAAAAAATGAGTATAGATCTTTCTAACTTTCGTGATGAAACTGTTATAAGTTTATCCGTTGAAGGGCAGCTTAATAAGGATAGCCTAGAGTTTAATGGCAGAAGGATTCGGTTTACTGAACCAATTAAATATGACGGGGAAATATACAAGGTGGGTAAAGAAAAATATCTACATGTTAATATAAACTACCGTTATGAAGAGGTTTGTGGAAGATGCTTAGAAGCCTTTTCAAGAGAGGATAAAACAGTTTTGTCAGGGAAGTTGGTTGAAAAGGAAAATGAAATTGGATTAGATGAAGATGAAGATCTCATTTATTATTATGATGAAAGGTTGGAGCTAGCTGAATACGTAGTTGATGCGATAATAGTATCCCTTCCTATGAAACCTCTTTGCCATGAAGGATGTAAGGGATTATGTGCTAAATGTGGTGCTAATCGAAATAAAGACGATTGCCAGTGCGTTGTAGAAGATATAGACCCTAGATTCGCAATATTAAGGGATTTGTTTCCAAGGGAATAAGGAGGTGTTTTAATTGGCAGTACCAAAAAGAAAAACTTCTAAAGCAAGAAGAGATAAAAGAAGGGCATCAGCTTATAGATTAACTAGAGTTACCATTTCGGAATGTCCTCAATGTCATGAACCCAAGTTACCTCATAGAGTTTGCAGAGCTTGTGGGTATTATAAAGACAAGGAAGTAATAGAAGTAGAATAATTAATGCTCTGAAAAAATATAAAAAAGATAGTGAAGGATTATCACTATCTTTTTTATTATAAAATATTGCAATTTTCTAAGTTCTATAATATATTTATTATCAGTAGCTCTATTAAGTTGGATTAGGAGGTTAAGCATGAAGGTTATTGTTGATGGCATGGGAGGGGATAATAGTCCAGAGGCCATTGTTGAAGGGTGTGTAAGTGCGGTAAAGGAATTGGGAGTAAGTGTAATAATTGTGGGAAATAAAGAAATAATAGATACTGAATTATCAAAATACGATTTTCCTGATGAAGCAATTGACATCATTAATTCCACTGAAATCATTACCAATGATGATGAACCCGCCTTTGCTATAAGAAGAAAAAAAGACTCTTCAATGGTTATTGGATTAAAAGCATTGAAGGAAGGAATAGGAGATGGTTTCGTTTCTGCAGGTAGTACAGGAGCCTTGTTAGCAGGAGGCTTGTTTATAGTAAGCAGAATAGATGGTATTGAGAGAGCGGCTTTAGCTTCTGTATATCCTACTATTAGAGGTATATCTCTTTTGTTGGATTTAGGGGCTAATGTAGATTGCAAGCCTGAATATTTGAAGCAATTTGCCATTATGGGTTCCATATATAGTGAAAAGGTATTGAAGGTGGAAGCTCCCAGGGTAGGCCTAGTTAACATTGGAACAGAAAGAGGAAAAGGAAACCAACTAGTCCAAAAAGCCTACGAACTAATTGAGAATTCTAACTTAAATTTCATTGGAAATGTAGAAGCTAGAGATATTCCTGCAGGGGTTGCAGATGTGTTAGTTTGTGATGGATTTGTTGGCAATATTATTCTAAAACTTACGGAGGGAATGGCTAAGTCTTTATTTTCTTCCTTAAAGGAGGAATTTAATAAAACTTTCCAATCTAAGGTTGGAGCCATATTACTAAGAAAACAGCTTATGAACTTTAAGGGAATGCTAGATTATAGGGAATATGGAGGGGCTCCATTGTTGGGATTAAAAAAACCAGTTGTAAAAGCCCATGGTAGTTCAGATGCCTTTGCAATTAAAAATGCAATAAGGCAAGTTAAGGATTTTATTGAAATGGATGTAATAAATATCATAGAAGATGATATAAATGCTAGTAGAAATAAATAGAGTCTTTTGGAGGTGCTATAAAAATGGTTTATGAAAGAATTAAGGAGATCATATCGCAACAATTTCACATTGATGAAGAGGATATTACAACGGAAACTTCCTTTAGGGAAGATTTGAATGCGGATTCTTTAGATTTAGTGGAGTTAATTATGGCTTTAGAGGATGAATTTGAAATAGAAGTGGAAGACGACGTTATAGAAGAAATTATCACAGTAGGAGATGCTGTGGAATATATAAGTAAAATCGTAAGGTAATAAAATTGTCATTAATAGAGTTAACCTTAACTCTATTAATTTGGAGGTTATAATGTGAGAATATCACCTGATAGGGAAAGAATATTAAATAAACTTCAATCTGAAATCAATTATCAGTTTAAAGATATAGAATTATTAAATACTTCTTTAACCCATAGTTCATATGTTAATGAAAACAAGGGAAAATGCGACAAGAGCAATGAAAGATTAGAATTTTTAGGTGATTCTGTAATTAGCTTGGTTGTTAGCGAATATCTTTATAAGCGTTTTATAGAGTTTCCAGAAGGAGATTTAACGAAGAGGAGAGCTTCAGTTGTATGCGAATCCTCTTTAGCTTTTGCTGCGAGGAAAATTAATCTAGGTGATTATCTGCTATTAGGAAAAGGGGAAGATGCAACAGGCGGTAGAGATAGGGATTCCATATTAGCCGATGCCTTTGAAGCATTGACAGGAGCAATTTTTGTAGATGGAGGATTAAAAAGTGCTAAGGACTTTTTATTAGGGCAGTTCGAGCGAGAGGTAATTTATGCTTTATCAAAAGGAAATCTATTTATTGATTACAAAACTGAACTCCAAGAAATATTGCAAAAAAGAGGAATATCCAAAATTGAATATAGGGTTGAGAAAGAGACAGGGCCAGATCATAATAAAAAGTTTTATATGAACGTGCTTATAGAAGGCAAAATCATAGGTAGTGGGATGGGTAGAAATAAAAAGGAGGCGGAGCAAATGGCAGCTAAGCAAGCCTTACTTAAAATAGGTGAAACAGATGGGTAAAAAACATTTTATAATACCTATTTTTGTACCCCATTATGGCTGTCCCCATGATTGTGTTTTTTGCAACCAAAGGCGAATTACTGGTCTTTCTACTGATGTAACACCAGAGTATGTAGAACATACCATTGAAGAGCATTTAACAACTTTCCCTCCAAATGATATCACTATTGAAGTAGCTTTTTATGGTGGAAGTTTTACAGGAATAGATAAAGAGATTCAAAGGCAGTTGTTGGCTATTCCTCTAAAATATAAGAAAGATGGTAAAATAGATAAAATTAGATTGTCTACAAGGCCTGATTATATTGATAAAGATATTTTATGCTTCCTTAAGGAATATGGAGTTGA
Organism: Tepidimicrobium xylanilyticum; assembly: GCF_900106765.1. NCBI lineage: Bacteria > Bacillati > Bacillota > Tissierellia > Tissierellales > Tepidimicrobiaceae > Tepidimicrobium > Tepidimicrobium xylanilyticum. The sequence goes on along the minus strand of NZ_FNNG01000006.1, from coordinate 119,480 downwards.
TATTATTGAATTGGGGGTACAATCATTAGATGACAGTGTTTTAAGGAAAAATGGAAGAGGCCATAATAGCCAGCAGGTTTATATGGCCTCTCAACTAATTAAGGAATATAATTTTAAATTAGGGTTACAGATGATGTTAGGTTTAATAGGAGACACAAAGGATAAAATGATTTTTACTGCAAAAGAATTTATTAAGTTGCAACCTTATTGTGTGAGAATTTATCCCACTTTAGTCATAAAGGATACTTATTTGGAGAAATTATATAAATGCAATAGGTATAAGCCTTTGTCCTTAGAAGAAGCTGTAGAGATTTCAGCTTATTTATTGACTTTGTTTGAAAATAATAGTATTAATGTGATACGAATAGGATTGCAGCCAACTGAAACTATAAATTATGGAAAAGACGTGGTGGCAGGTCCCTTTCATCCATCCTTCAGGCAATTAGTTGAATCTTACATTTATAGGGTCATTTTAGAAGAAGTTTTAAGTTCGATAGTAGGCAAAATAGGGAATGATATAGTGAAGATAGAAATAAATAAAAGTAACATATCCAACTTGGTAGGGCAAAAATCACATAATGTAGAATATTTAGTTAACAAATATGGATTAAAAGCTATAAAGGTATATGGAAATGAATTGGATAAGGATATAATAGGTATATATGTTGGTCAAAACTACTACAGAATAAATAAAAAAGGATTTATTAATAAACTGTTGAATATAAGTGAGAGAAATGAAGTTTGTAGTTAAAATGAGAGTAATATTTAATAATCTGTAATTAGGGATTAATATGAGTTTAAAGGGTGATTGGACTTGCACTTAAAAAAAATTGAAATAAATGGCTTTAAATCCTTTGCTGATAAGGTGGAGATAGATTTTAAAAAGGGCATTACTGCTATTGTAGGGCCTAATGGCAGTGGTAAGAGCAATATTGCAGATGCTATTAGATGGGTTTTAGGAGAGCAAAGTATAAAGACTTTACGGGGCAGTAAAATGGAGGATGTGATTTTTTCAGGAACCGACAAGAGAAGAGCCTTAGGATATAGCGAAGTAACTATTACCTTTGACAATAATGATAAGGTTATTCCCCTAGATTATGGAGAAGTGGCTATTACAAGAAGGATGTTTCGTTCAGGGGAAAGCGAATACTATATAAACAAAAATTCCTGTAGGTTAAAAGATATTAGAGAATTATTTATGGATACCGGAGTTGGCAAGGAAGGTTATTCAATAATTGGACAAGGTAAGGTTGATGAGGTACTCAGCACAAGACCGGAAGAAAGGAGAAAGATATTTGAAGAGGCTGCTGGCATAGTAAAATATAAGACTAGAAAAATAGAAGCAGAAAAAAAACTAGAAAAGACAGACCAAAATATTGTAAGGATTAAGGATTTGATCCATGAACTTACTATCCAATCGGATAATTTAAAGGAGCAATCGGAAAAAGCTCATGTCTATCTTAAACTTTCTAATAGATTAAAAGAAATTGAGATCAATCTATTAATAAGGGAATTTGAAAGGCTTAATAATTTGATTCTTCTTAACAAAGATGAGAAAGAAAAACTGAAGAAACAGATGGATGAATTAATTAATAGAAGGAATGAAGTTGAATGTAATTTCAATATGATGAAAAATAAAATATCGGAATTAGATATATCTATGGATATGATTGAAAGGGAAAGGTCTGAAGCTTTAAATTCTCTCAATGAAAGAAATAACCATCTATCATTACTGGAAGAAAAGGAAAAGTATTTGCAAAGGGATATAGAAAGATTGGTTAATGAGATAGAAGGGTTAAATTCTAAATTAGAGGATATGGATAGGAAAAAAACTCAGTTGATAGATGAAAGATCAAAATTGTTAGAGGAGTTAAGTTTATTAAAAAAAGAATTCCATAATAAGAATATAAAACTACAAATGCTAAAGGATCAAATTCTCCTAAAGGAAAGGGAGATTGAAGTCCAAAGGGATAATGCAATAGAAGTTTACAATGCAATCAGGGATAAAAAAAGTAAGATAAATAGCTTTGCTAGTTTTAAAGATAATATATATAGAAGAATGAACCAAGTTGAGAATGAAATAAAATCTTTATTGGAAAAGGTAAAAGAAAATGAGCAACTATTAGAGTGGATTGAAAAGGAGGAAGAGGTTAAAGCAAAAGAGATTGACAAAGAAAAAGAAATCCTTTATCAATTAAAATTATTGGAAAAAGAACATAATGATAAATTGGATTATCTTTACAAGGATATCAACGGTAAAAGGGCAGAGCTTCAAGGCAAAGTTTCCAATTATAATTTGCTTAAAACTATGGAACAGGATTATGAGGGCTACTATAAGAGTGTTAAGAACCTCATGTTGGAATGTAGAAAAAAGGACTTTTTAAGGGAAAAGATTATTGGAGTTGTGGCAGATTTAATGAGAGTAGACGAAGAGTATGAAAAGGCCATAGATGTGGGATTAAGCGGTAGCTTACAAAACGTAGTAACAAAGAATGAGGAAGATGCCAAATATGTAATCGAATATTTAAGAGAAAACAACTTGGGACGGGTTACTTTTTTACCACTTACAACAATAAAAGGGAAGCCTTTATATATAAGTCCTAAAGATAGGGAAAAATACAATATATTGGGATTAGGATCAGAACTGATTAATTTTGATGAAGAGTATAGGAATATCTTTGAGTATTTACTAGGTAAAACTATAATAGTGAAAGATTTAAGGGATGCTCTTATATTAGCAAAAAAATACAACTATGCTTTTAAAATAGTAACTTTAAAGGGAGATATAATTAATGCAGGAGGCTCCATGACAGGAGGAAGCTTTTCTAAAGCTAGTACTAATCTCATTAATAGAAGGGCTAGAATAGTAAAAATTGAAGAGGAAATAAAGATTTTCAATAAAGCATTAGATGACTTGGAAGATAAAAAAAGACAATTAAAAACAAAAATACTGGAAATTCAAGCAAACATAAAGGTTCAAGAGGAAAGCTTGCAAAATAAGAATATAGAATTCGTTAGAATTGAAAATGAAAAAAACAAAGCCTTTAGCCAACTAGAAGATGCAAATAGTTCCCTAAGCAAATATTTTGGCGAGATGGAAAGACTTAAAATAGAGTTAGATAATTTAGTTAAAGAGGAGAAAGTATTAAAAGAAGAACTGGATTTAATAGATTTAGAAAACAATAAATCAAAAGAAATTATAAAAGAGATGATTAGTGATTTTGAAGAAATAAAGGTCAGAGAAGAAGAAGCATCAAAAGAGGTAACTGATGTTAAAATACAATTGAATAATATAGAAAATAGATTGGCTAATAAGGAAGAGATGATAGAATCAACAAAAAAGGAAATAGATAATAACTATTATTTAATAAAAGTGAAAGAAGAAGAGCTAAAAAAGAATAAAGAAGAGATTAAGGCCTTAGCAGATGAAAGAGATAATATTAGGGATGAAATAATTAAATTTACTAATTGTAAAGAGGAAAAAGAGGAAGCCTTGATGGATTTAAAAACAAAAAAGAGCCTACTCATGAAAGATTACTATTTAAAGCAAGATAGTTTAAATGAGCTCAATAATCAGATAAATGAACAATCTAAGTTATTAAATAATTGCGATATAAAGGAAGCAAAATATAATGTTCAACTTGAAAATATTAATACTAAATTAAAGGAAGATTATGAGTTAAATTATGAGGAAGCTCAAAAATTTAGAATTCCAGTGGAGGATGAAAATAAGGTAAAAGAGGAGGCAAGAAAAATCAAAAATGAAATTAAAGATATAGGTTCAGTAAATCTTGCTTCCATTGAAGATTATAAAAAAATAAAGGAAAGACTTGATTTCATATGCAAGCAACATGAAGACCTATTACTGTCAAAGGAAAATTTATTGCAGGTAATAAATGATATGGAGAAAAAAATGAAGGAACAGTTCCTATACAATTTTAACAAAATAAATGTAGCATTTGATGAAATATTTTCTGCCTTATTTGGTGGAGGGAAAGCAAGCATAGAGTTAGAAGATGAAAAAGACATATTAAACTGCGGTATAGAGATAAAAGCGCAGCCTCCAGGGAAAAAACTGCAGAGCCTATCTTTACTCTCTGGTGGAGAAAAATCTTTAACTGCTGTTGCCCTCCTTTTTGCGATATTAAAGATCAAACCAACACCTTTTTGTGTATTAGATGAAATAGATGCTGCTTTAGATGAAGCTAATATAAGCAGATATACTAATTACTTACGTAGTTTTTCAGAAGATACTCAGTTCATTATTATAACCCACAGGAAGAGCACAATGGAGATGGCGGATATATTATATGGAGTTACTATGGAAGAAGAAGGTGTAAGTAAAATTGTGTCTGTAAAATTAACAGATAATACAGGAGAAATAGCAAGCTAAGGAGGATTATTTATGTTCAAAAATTTTTTTAGGCGAAATAAGGAAGAAAAGAAAGATGAAAATGAAAAGCATTTAGAAGAACCGATTGATGAAGAGGAGATTAAAGCAACGAATGAAAATGGAAATATAGTTGAAGAAAAACCCCAGATAAACTTTTTCCAAAAATTGAAGGCTGGCTTGGACAAGACTAGAAAAGGTATGACAGATAAGATCGACGCTATTCTTAGGTCCTATGGAAAGATAGATGAAGAATTATTCGATGATTTAGAGGAAATATTGGTAACTGCAGATGTGGGGATAAATACTACTATGGAGATTATAGATAGGTTAAAAAATCGAGTAAAAGAGGAAAAAATCAGTGAACCAGATAAGGTGAGGGAATTATTGAAAGAAGAGATAAAAAAAATAATGGAGGAATCTGAAGGAGATAACAAACTAAAGATAGGCTCTTCTCCTACAGTTATATTGATGGTGGGAGTGAACGGAGTAGGAAAGACTACGACCATTGGCAAATTGTCGTATAATTTCAAAAAACAAGGGAAAAAAGTAATAATTGCTGCAGGAGATACTTTTAGAGCAGCCGCTATAGAACAATTGGAAGAGTGGAGTAATAGGTCTGGGGCAGATTTTGTTAAGCATAGTGAAGGAGCTGATCCAGCAGCTGTTATATTTGATGGAATACAGGCAGCTAAAGCTAGAAAAGCAGATGTGCTAATTTGTGATACTGCTGGAAGACTGCATAATAAGAAGAATTTAATGAATGAATTAAGCAAAATATTTAGGGTAGTGAATAGTGAATTTCCAGAAGCAGAAAAAGAAGTTTTATTGGTATTAGATGCTACTACAGGACAGAACGCAATTTCTCAAGCGAAAGTTTTTAAGGAAGTCTGCGATATAACTGGAGTAGTGCTTACTAAATTAGATGGTACTGCAAAGGGAGGAGTTGTTATTGCGCTTCAATCTGAATTAGGATTACCCGTAAAACTAGTAGGAATTGGAGAAAAAATCGATGACCTTCAGGAGTTTAATGTTGAGGATTTTGTTGAAGCCATCTTTGATTAGGAAATAATTTTTATTATATTATTGACAAATAAAAGTTGATATATTAGAATAGTACTGTCAAGCTACAAACTTGACAGTATATTTTTTGGTGATTTGTATGATTAATAAATTAATTGAAATTGGAATTTTATTTGATTTTTATGGGAAATTGTTAAGTGAAAGGCAGTTTGCTGCCATAGAATTATATTATATCCATAATTTATCTTTAGCAGAAATTGGAGAAGAACTGGGTATAAGTCGTCAGAGTGTATATGATACTTTAAAGAGAGCAGAAGAAAAGCTATACGAATATGAAGACACTCTTGGATTGGTTAGGAAGTTTTATTATAGCAGGGAAGAAATTGATAGGTTATACAATTTGATAGATGAACTTGAAACAGAAGCAATCAATTTGAAGAATGAGAATATAATCGGGAAGTTAAAGGAGCTCAGAGGGATTATCGGTAAAATAATTGATAGTAGCCGGGAGGTAGTTAATTAATGGTATTTGAAAGCTTATCCGAAAAATTACAAAATGCACTGGGGAAGCTGAGAAGTAAAGGAAAACTAACGGAAAAAGATGTTGATACTGCGCTAAGAGAAGTAAGATTGGCTCTTTTAGAAGCTGATGTTAATTTTAGAGTAGTAAAAGATTTTGTAAAAAGGGTGAAAGAAAGGGCAATAGGTTCCGAGGTAATGGAAAGCTTAACTCCTGGGCAACAGGTAATCAAAATAGTTAATGAAGAGCTGACCATTTTAATGGGGGAAAGAGAGTCAAAATTAAATATTGCTTCTACTCCTCCAACCATTATATTAATGTGTGGTTTACAGGGGGCTGGTAAGACTACAACAGCAGGAAAGTTAGCTAACAATCTTTTAAAACAGAATAAAAGGCCCCTATTAGTTGCCTGCGATATTTATAGACCAGCAGCTATTAAACAATTGGAAGTAGTGGGAGAAAGGGTTGGTGTCCCTGTATTTACTATGGGAGATAGAAATAACCCAGTAGATATAGCAAAGGCAGCTATTGAGTACGGTAAAAAGAATAATAATGATATTATAATAATAGATACTGCTGGTAGACTCCATATTGATGATGATTTAATGGAGGAATTAGAAAACATTTATAGTGCAGTTAATCCCCATGAGGTATTATTAGTAGTAGATGCAATGACAGGGCAAGATGCTGTAAATGTAGCTGAGACATTTAATGATAGATTAGAGATAACTGGGGTAATTTTGACCAAGTTAGACGGTGATGCAAGGGGAGGGGCTGCTCTTTCTATTAGATCAGTTACGAAAAAACCCATTAAGTTTGTAGGTATGGGTGAAAAACTAGATCAGTTAGAGCCTTTTCATCCCGATAGGATGGCTTCCAGAATATTGGGTATGGGAGATGTGCTAAGTTTAATTGAGAAAGCACAAGCTTCTATTGATGAGAAGAAAGCTTTGGAATTAGAAAAGAAATTAAGATCCCAACAGTTTACATTAGATGATTTCTTAGATCAAATAGACCAGATGAAGAACTTAGGACCAATAGATGAAATATTAGGAATGTTACCCGGTATTAATTCCAAAGCTCTTAAAAATATAGATGTTAATGAGAAGGATATAATTAAAATTAAAGCTATTATTCAATCTATGACACCTGAGGAGAGAAATGATCCTTCAATAATAGATAGTAGAAGAAAAAAGAGGATTGCAATGGGCAGTGGAACTACCGTACAGGATATAAATAGATTGTTAAAGCAGTTTAAAGATACTAAGAAGATGATGAAAAGATTCACCAATATGGAAAAAGCCATAAAGAAAAAAGGGAAATTTGGATTCCCCTTTTTCTAGATATAAATAGCAAAGATAAAAGGAGGTGGAAAAATGGCAGTAAAGATTAGACTTAGGAGAATGGGGGCTAAGAAAAACCCTTTTTATAGAATAATTGTAGCTGATTCCCGTTCACCAAGGGATGGTCGCTTTATAGAGGAAATAGGCTATTATAATCCTTTAACAGAACCTAAAACTGTTAAAATAGATGATGAGAAGGCTATTATGTGGTTGAAAAATGGTGCCAAACCTACCGATGTTGTTGATAAATTGTTTAGAGAAAATGGTATATACGAGAAGAGTAAAGAAGCTGATTCAGAAGAATAATTTGTAGGAGGTGCAAAAATGGGAGAGTTAGTAGAAATAATAGCTAAGGCTCTTGTAGATAATCCCGATCAAGTAGAGGTTAATGAGATTGAGGGAACTCAGTCAGTAATAATCGAGTTAAAAGTTGCTGAGGAAGACATGGGTAAAATTATAGGTAAACAAGGTAGGATTGCAAAAGCTATTAGAACTGTGGTTAAAGCAGCAGCTATAAAGGATAATAAAAGAGTAGTAGTAGAAATTATTCAATAATCAGTTTGGGGTACCTTAGGGTGCCCTTTCTAATATAGCATGGTTGGTGAAAATATGGATTATATTAAAATTGGCTGGATAATGAATACCCATGGAATAAAGGGAGAATTAAAAGTTTATCCTTTAACTTATGACATTAATAGATTTAATGATTTAAAGAAAGTTTATATAGGGAATAATAAGATTGAAGCTGAAATAGAACGGGTTAAATACAGTAAAGGTTTAACTATTTTAAAATTTAAAGAATTTAACAATATTAATGATGTTCTGAAATTTAAAAAAGATTATATTTATATAGATGAAAAAGATAGGGTTGAATTACCTGATGACCATTTCTTTGTATTTGATATAATTGATTGTACCGTATATACTATTAAAGGTCATAAAGTTGGAACAGTAACTGATGTATTGCAAATGGCTAGCAATGACGTATACGTTGTTAAAGACGTTGAAAATGGTAAAGAATATCTAATACCTGCAGTAAAGGAATTCGTAGTGGATATAGATATTAAAAACAAGAAGATAGTAATCGATCCTATCGAAGGAATGATAGAATGAGAATAGATGTTTTAACTCTGTTTCCAGAAATTTTTACCCATTTTGAAGAATGGAGCATTATAGGTAGAATTATCGATAAGGGTCTTGTAACCATTAGGAAAATAAACATAAGGGATTTTTCGGAGGATAAACATAAGCGGGTTGATGATTATCCCTATGGTGGCGGACCTGGTATGATAATGAAACCAGAACCCATTTATTCAGCTATAAAAGAGGTAAAAAGTGATAATTCAAAAGTCATATATCTTTCTCCTCAAGGGAAGGTGCTCAATCAACAATTAGTCAACCGTTTATCTAAAGAGGAACATTTAATACTTCTATGTGGTCATTATGAGGGGATAGATAACAGAATAATAGAAAATTATGTGGATTTAGAGATTTCCATTGGGGACTATGTTTTAACGGGGGGAGAAATACCCGCTATGGTATTGATAGAGTCCATTATTAGGCTATTGCCTGGTGCTTTGGGTAAAGAATCCTATAAAGAGGAATCCCATTTTAATGGATTATTAGAATATCCACAATATACTCGTCCAAGGGTCTTTAATGGATTATCTGTACCAGAGGTATTGCTTTCTGGTAACCATCAGAAAATTCAAGAGTGGAGAAAATATCAGTCCTTAAAAAACACCTATTTAAAAAGGCCAGATCTTTTGGAGAATATCCAATTGACAGATGAAGAAATGAAAATACTAAAAAAAATAAAAGAAGAATTTGATAGAAAATAAGTTGTATTTTATATTTACGTATGCTATAATACAGAACGTATGGAATTAAGGATGGTCCTCTGCCATTTGAGATGGCATGAACATCTGGGGAGAAGGGAGGTTTCAACGGTGGATATAATAAGATTAATAGAAGATGAGCAAAAAAGGGATGACCTACCAGAGTTTAATGTAGGTGATACTGTTCAAGTTCATTATAAAGTTAAAGAAGGTACTCGTGAAAGGATTCAAGTATTTGAAGGTACTGTTATTAAAAGACAAGGTGGAGGAATTAGAGAAACATTTACTGTAAGGAGACTGTCTTATGGCGTTGGAGTTGAAAGAACATTCCCTCTACATTCTCCAAGGATTGATAAGATTGTTGTTGTAAGAAGAGGTAGAGTAAGAAGATCTAAACTTTACTACTTAAGAGAAAGACAAGGTAAAGCTGCTAAAGTTAAAGAAAAGAAGTACTATTAATGTATTGGGACTGATTAAGTCCCAATTTTATTTTAAAAGTAGGTGAATCTATGAATATTAATTGGTATCCTGGTCATATGAAAAAGACTAAAGAATCGATTAAAAAAAATCTATCTTTAGTCGACATAGTCTATGAGCTAATTGATGCAAGAATACCTTGTAGTAGTCAGAATCCAGAAATAGATATAATTTTAAAAAATAAGCCTCGCTTGATAATTATGAATAAATCGGATTTGGCAGACGATGATATTAGCGAAAGATGGCAAAAATATTTTAATTTTAAAGGAATTACTTCTGTTTTAGTGGATTGTATTAGCAACAGAGGCTTAAATGAGGTCGTTAATTTATCCTATGTTTTAACAGAGGAAAAGAGATTACAACTAGCTAAAAAAGGCATTAAAAACCGACCAATAAGGGCTATGATTGTAGGAATACCCAATGTAGGCAAATCAACATTGATAAATAGTTTATCTAGAAAGAAGGGTGCAAAGGTTAGCAACAAGCCAGGTGTGACCAAAAAAGATCAATGGATAAGAATTAGGAAGGATTTAGAGCTATTAGATACCCCTGGGATTTTATGGCCTAAATTTGAGGATAAAGAAGTGGGCCTGAATTTAGCATTTACAGGAGCTATTAAAGATGAGTTATTAGATATAGAAACTCTAGTTATTAAGTTGATAGAAAGGCTTAGTTTTATTTCTAAAGCCTGTTTAGAGGAAAGGTATAATATTGTTGTCAGCAATAAATCAGCCTATGAAATACTTTTGGAAATAGGCAAGAAAAGAGGTTGTGTAATCAGAGGAGGAGAAATTGATACTGAAAAGGCTAGTAACATAGTATTAGATGAATTTAGAAAAGGGATAATTGGTAAGATTACTTTAGAATTTCCTAATTTTTAATTGGAGGATTTACGAATGGATAAAATAGAAAGGGAATTACGAGAAAAAGGTTATAAATTCATTGCATGTGTAGATGAAGTTGGTAGGGGCTGTTTAGCTGGCGATGTAGTAGCTTGTGCAATTATTATGCCTAAGGAGATTTTTATTCAAGGGGTAAATGATTCAAAAAAATTAACTGTTAAAAAGCGAGAACAATTGTATGATAAGATTATTGATACAGCCCTTGCAATAGGCATAGGACAGGTTAAACCTCATATAATTGATGAAATCAATATTAAGGAAAGTACTAGATTAGCAATGAGAGATGCAATTTTAAATTTAAGGGACAAATCAGGCAATAAAATAATACCAGATTATATATTGGTAGATGCAGAGACTATTCCAATCAATATACCCCAATCCAGCTTAATAAAAGGGGATGAAAAGAGCTACGGTATTGCCTGTGCATCTATTGTTGCAAAGGTATTCAGGGATAAATTATGTGAAGAATGGGGTAATAGCTATAAGGGATATAAGATAGAAAAGAATAAGGGATATGGGACCAAGGAACATATAGAAGCTATTAAAAAAATTGGTCCCTCCCCAATACATAGGATGACCTTTTTAAAGAGAATTTTATGATGGGATGGAGATGGTATTATGAGGATACCTAATTTTATAAATATAGACGGCATATTTTATCATTTAAAAGAAGGGTTTTTTGCAAAGGGTAATTTGATTGAAGGTGAAATTATTGAAGTTGAAGACGATTTGGTTTTAATCCATATTAAAGATGTAGGTATAATAAAGGCTAAATCGGAAAGTCATTTAAGTGCACAAGAAGGCAAAATATTAAATTTTATAGTAAAAGATATTCAAAAGGATTGTATTCAGTTAAAACCCATATTGCCTAATGTGACTAAAGAAAAAGATTTTCAATTAGCCACTGTCAATGATGAAAAATTAGTTGGTATTTTAGAAGAATATAATATAAAACCAACTACCAGTTCCGCAAAGTTTTTGAAAAATTTAATGGAATTTAATATCCCAATTGACAAGGATAACGTAGTGAGAGGGGTTTGGCTTACAGATAAATTAGAACAATTGATAAATCTAAAAGAAAATACAGTGCCAATATTAGCTAGTACAGGTAATTTAGAAATAGATGTTTCTGATATTCTAAAAGAGGATATAAGGAACATACTTGTTATTGAGGGTAATGAAGTTGAGGATAATAAAGAATCTAATATTAGTTATGCCAAAGATTTTACTGGTGTAATTAATGAATTTGTTAAGGATTTTCCAAAGTTAAACGATGATTTATTACAGAAAACAGTTATTTTTTTTATGAAATATAATATTAAACCTAGCTTAAAGAATGTTAAATATTTTTTAGAATTAGAACTAGACCCTTCTTCTTTTTCAAAAGATTTTGAAATGTTAAAAGAGTTTAATGTTTTTAAGTTTACAAATCCTATAAAAAGGTTTATCATTGATAATGATGGTGTTACGAAAACTATTGAACAAGAAAACATAAAGTATGCTAATATTTTGAGCAAAACCATAAGCTTATTAAAAGATATAAAGGCAGACAATGAAAAAACAAAGGAAATTATTGAAGAATTGATTGACAAATGTAGTTTCTTAAAGGATATGAATAAAGAGTTAATTTTTATACATCTGCCCTTAAATATGGATAAAGATTATAAGGATACAATTATAACTTTTCTAAAGAATAGAAAACAGGAAAAAGGATATAAAAATAAGCTAAATATATTTATCAATTTAAATACTAAAAGGTTGGGAACCATTAGAATAGCTTGTTTGGTATGGGATAATTATATAGATGTTAAATTTAGTGGTATAAATAAAGAAGATATTTATTTATTTGAATCTAGAGAGAACTTATTAAGAAATTTAGTTGAAACTACAGGATATGAAATAAGGACTGTTGAATATATAAATCGTGATTTTACAAGTATTTTGGATACTCTAAAACTTAATATTACCAATATATTTAATTTGGATATTAGGGTGTAAATATGAATAAAAGAGAAAAGAGAAATAAAGAGATTAAAAAAGCTGTGGCTTTATCCTATAAAGAAGACTTTAATGCGCCAAAAGTAGTAGCAAAAGGCAAGGGAGAAATTGCTGAAAAAATTGTGGAAGTTGGGAAAAAGGAAAACATAGAGATTTATAAGGATGAAGAATTAATTGATGAGCTAATAAGTCTAGAATTACATGAAGAAATTCCACCTGAACTATATGAAGCTGTTGCAGAGATTATATTATTTGTTTATAGATTGGATAAGGAAAAAGGTGAATGAAATATGGGCAGCAATATTGATAAGGGTATAATAGGCGAGACTGAGGCGGTTAATTATCTAATGTCAAAGGGATATAAAATAATGGATAGAAATTATAGAACTAGGGTTGGGGAAATAGATATAGTTGCTGTAAAGTCCAATATATTGGCTTTTATAGAGGTAAAAGCTAGAACCAGTTTAAATTATGGGTATCCTTATGAGGCAGTAAATAGGCAAAAACAAAGGAGAATTTATAGTGCTTCTTTAATATATATTAAGCATAAGAATATTTTAGACTATCAAATAAGATATGACATAATAGAAGTTTTTTTGAAGGGGGATAAGAAAATTAACCATATAAAAAATGCTTTTTAGATTTAATTGTTGGAAAACGGTTAATTATAGCTATTGCCCAGGGAATAGCAAGAGAATAAGGGGGTAACAATGTATTCTAAAATAAACACCTGCATATTACAGGGATTAAATGGACATTTAATAGAAGTGGAAACAGATTTATCTCGTGGCATGCCCGTTTTTAATATTGTAGGGCTTCCCGATGCATCTATTAAAGAGTCAAAAGAAAGAGTAAGAACTGCTATCAAAAATAGCGGATATGATTTTCCTCTATCTAGAATTACTGTAAACCTAGCTCCTGCAAATATACGTAAGGAAGGTTCACAATTGGATTTGGCTATTGCATTAGGCATACTTCAAGCTATGGGAATAGTAGCTGATTTTAACTATAGAAATATTGCTTTTATCGGAGAACTATCCTTGGATGGGCGATTAAATCCTGTTGAAGGTGTGTTACCAATAGTTATATCTTTAAGAAATTTTGGTATAAAAAGATGTGTTGTGCCGTATGAGAATAGAGATGAGGCCGCAGTTATAGAGGATATAGAAGTAATTCCAGTAAAAAGCTTAAAACAAGTAATCAATTATTTAAACGGTGAGGAGGAAATAGTTCCATATAAAAGTCCTATTTCTTTTTCTCAAGAAGATGAAATACAGTATGATATAGATTTTAGCGATATAATGGGGCAAGAAACACTAAGGAGAGCCTTGGAAGTAGCAGCTGCTGGAAGCCATAATATACTGATAATAGGGCCACCTGGGGCAGGAAAGACCATGGCCGCTCAAAGATTACCAACAATACTTCCAAGCTTATCCTTTGAAGAGGCAATAGAAGTTACAAAAATTTATAGTATATCTGGACTATTAACATCAAAGACTTTAATAAAAAACAGACCCTTTAGAGCTCCCCACCATACTGCTTCTGCAATATCTCTAATAGGAGGAGGTAGGATTCCTAGGCCTGGTGAAGTTTCTTTGGCTCATCACGGAGTTCTTTTTTTGGATGAGATATTGGAGTTCAAGCGAGATGTATTGGAAGTTTTGAGGCAACCAATAGAAGATGAAGTGGTAACCATATCAAGAGTTAATGCTACAATTACATACCCATCTAAATTTATGTTGGTAGCTAGTATGAATCCATGTCCATGCGTAAGCAATCCGCTTGACTATCCAAGTCATGAAATTCCTTCCCGGGCAAAAAGTACAATACCAGCTTAACTTTGTTCCTAT
>NZ_FNNG01000006.1:92039-105129 GCF_900106765.1 Tepidimicrobium xylanilyticum | reverse complement strand
AAATTTAAGGGAAGAATTTTTTAAAGAACTTGCTTAAAGCAGGTTCTTTTATTTTGCTTTGGAGGTGTGGGATGGAGAAAACATTAATGGACCTAGCAACAAGCAATGGAATCTGGGCAGCTCTCTATGTATTTCTATTTATTTATGTACTCTATGATAGCAAGAATCGGGAAAAGAAATACATAGAGAGAGAAGAAAAATATCAAGAGACAATATACGAAAATCAAACAATCATAAAAGAACTATCTAAAAAGTTTGGTGTAGTGGAGACAATTCAGAAAGACGTCAGCTATATCAAAGATGAATTGAAGAGGAGGTGAAAAACATGAAAGTCTTTCTAGACGCCGGTCATGGTGGGAAGGATCCAGGTGCCTTGGGTAACGGTTTAAGAGAAAAAGACATTAATTTATCCGTTGCACTTAAAATAGGAGATATTTTAAAAAGCCATGGTATTAATGTAGGTTATTCCAGAACAACAGATGTCTTTGTAGAGTTACAGGATAGGGCAACAATGGCCAATAATTTTGGTGCAGATGTGTTTGCATCAATTCATTGTAATGCTTTTGGCGATTCATCAGCCCAAGGAGTTGAAACCTACAGCTACCCAGGAAGTATGTCAGGTAGGGACTTAGCAAAAGCAATTCAGGACAGCATAATTGCAAGTGGTGTATATACAAAGGACAGAGGAATAAAGACTGCAAATTTTGCAGTCTTAAGACTAACCAATATGCCAGCAGCTTTAGTTGAGTTAGCTTTTATAACTAATCCTCAGGATGCTGGTATATTAAGAAATAGGCAAGATGATTTGGCTTTGGCAGTGGCAAGGGGGATATTAGATTATTTAAATATAAAGTATGTTGAGGGTACATCAAATTCAAGATCAGGACTACCGATACTTTCAAAGCCAACAGCAACTATAGAGCAGATGAAAAAATGGGCGGAAAGCAAGAGGGCAAATCAGAAATTTATTGATTTAGCACCTTTATTTTATGATATTTCAGTAAAAGCGGGAGTAAATCCAGTAGTAGCTTATTGTCAAAGTGCTAAAGAGACAGGATATATGAAATTTGGTGGAGTTTTAGACATTTCTTTTAACAATCCATGTGGAATGAAAGTGTCCGCAGGAGGTGGAGATAAAGACCCAAATGCACATAAAAGGTTTAAGAATTGGGAAGAAGGAATTCAGGCACAAGTAGATCATCTAGCATTATATGCAGGAGCTCCAGGATATCCAAAGGCAGATACACCAGATCCTAGGCATTTCTCTTATTTAAAAGGCACAGCTAAGACAGTAGAAGAACTGGGAGGTAAATGGGCTCCAAGTCAAAGCTATGGCACTGACATAGTGAAAATGATGAAAGAGCTAGAAAGCATAAAAGTAAGTGAAGCAGAAGAGAAAGAGCTAGACAAGATCAAAATATCTTTACATGGCAAATTGATAGAAATAAAAGGCATTTATAAAGATAAAACGAATTATATACCAGTACGATTTTTAGAAAAGCTAGGATACCGGATTAGTTGGGATGATAAGAGTAAAACTGTAATTATTGAATATAAGGAGGGTTAACTATGTATAACGATTTTATTACTATGGAGACTCTTGCTACTTTTGCTGGTCTTGTTGCAGCAGTATCTATAATTGTTCAATTTACAAAATCATTAATAAAGAATAGATTTGGTGATGCAGCAGTAAGAATTTATACTTTTATCATAGCACTAATACTGACTTTTATATTTGCTAAATCAGGGACAGGTATAGAAGGAATAGTACTTACTATTATTAATTCAATTATCGTAGCTATAGCTGCTATGGGAGCTTATGAGAATATAGCTGATCCAAAGGCAGAAAAGAAGAAATAATATTAAAAATTATGGCCAGGATTAACTTCCTGGCTTTTTTTGTTTTTTGAAGAATTTATATTTTAAAAACTTATAAGAAGATGAATCTAAAGATTTATTTTTGGTTAGCATCCCTACCAGAAGTTGTTAATTTTTGCTATAATTTAATTGTATTTTTAAAAAATTTTGAAACTTTCTCACAAATATGCTAATATTCAATTGTAAAAGGGGTGATTCTTATAAAGAAAGAGGATTTGTATTGGATTGCAAAGAGATTAATGGACGTAGCAAAAGATAGAGTTTCTTCCTAATTATATATAGTTATTTTTTATTATAACCTAATACCTTATAAATTTTTTCTAAAGTATTTGAATTAGAAATTTTGCCTGACTCATAATCTTTAATTGTGCTTTGGTGAAGATTACATCTTTCAGCCAATTGTCTTTGTGACAATCCAGCAATCATTCTATATTTATAAATGATTTGCCCAGGAGTATTTTCTGGCCATTTATCAGTACCAAGTAAATAAGCATTAGTTGTGTTTAATACTTGACTAATTCTATTGAGGGTAGTAATATTAGGTATTGTTCGAGATTTTTCAATATTTGAAATTGTTTCTGGGGCAAGGTTGCATAATTTGGATAAATCCTTTATAGTATAATTGTTTGAGATTCTACATTTATATAATCTTTCTCCAAGGGAAGACTCAGGTAGAGTTTCTACATTATATATAGGGTATTCTAAAGTTATGGTTTTGCTTTTTGCTAATACATCCATGTCCATGCGTAAGCAATCCGCTTGACTATCCAAGTCATGAAATTCCTTCCCGGGCAAAAAGTACAATACCAGCTTAACTTTGTTCCTATCAATCCTTATTTCCTTCACTATGCTTCTTAGTAATTTCTTCTTCTCATCCAAGTCCAGACATTCATATGTGTATTTAAAATTCTCTATATGTTTTATCACTGTTTCTAGGTCATAGGATTCATTATAGTTATTGTTTAACTCCAGGTTAACTTTTTCTAATTCTTTTCTTAATTCAATCTTCCTAGCTTCTAGTTCTTTATACTTACGTTTTATTATCAATTCAGGAAGTATATTTTTAGATAGAGCATCTACTAAATTATTTATCTCTATATCTAGGTTGTCCAATTCTGATTGTAGTTTATTTCTTTTTGCTATAAGAGGCACACGTCTATTTTCTATATCGTTATTTGTAGCTTCCAGAATCGATTCTAAGGACTTTTTATTATTAACTAGACCTATGATATGCTTCAATACTAAATCTTCCAAAATATCGGCTCTTACGTTGCTATTATCACATAGGATTTTAGATTTCTGTTCTCGTGTTATGCATCTAAAGTAGTGGTAATAGCCTTTTTGTTTGTTGCTGGAATCTTTAGGAGAACTAAACACACTCATTGCAGCACCACATCTACCACATCTTACAAGGCCTATTAAAGGAGATCTTTCACTTTGACCACTTCTTGGAGCTTTATTTTTGTTTTTATTAAGTTTATATTGTACTCTTACAAAAGTTTCTCCGGGAATTATACCTTCATGCTCACCAATAGAAAGGATCCATTCATCTTCATCACGTTCCCTAGTAGTTTTCTTATGAGGTCTTCTTCGGTTGTAGAACATTAGGCCATTCTTGCCATTATAATCTTCTTTATCATCAACAATGTTTACTTTAGTATTATTTTTAAAGTAGTTATAGCTATCAGTATCAGCAATGCAATACAAAGGATTCTGTAGGATTCTTGATACTTGATTATGAGACCAATGAGCTCCGTTTTTAGTTTTATAGCCTAATTCATTAGCTTTAGAAACAACGTTCCTAATGGATCCTCCTGGTTCTAGATACCATTTATAAAACTCTTTTACTATGGATGCTTCCTCTTGATTGATAATTAGTCTAGAAACTTTTTTAGTCCCCTCTTTATACTCAACAGTATCTTTTTCTACATCAAAGCCATAGGGAACAGGACCACCGTTCCACTTGCCTAATTTGGCACGGTCAATCATGTTATCTCTAACTCTTTCAGCTATCGTTTCACGTTCTAACTGTGCAAAAACTGCAGTTATGTACATCATGGCTCTGCCCATAGGAGTTGATGTATCGAAATTTTCTTTGATACTAATAAAACTTACACCAAGACTGTCCAATTCTTCAATTAGTTTAGAAAAGTCATTAACGGACCTAGATACTCTATCTAGCTTATAGCATACCAAATATTGATATTTTCCTTTATGTATTTCTTGCATCATCAATTCAAAGTCAGGCCTGTCTAATGTAGCACCAGATACATCATAATCTTGGAATACAACATATCCCCATCCACGTAATTCACAGAGAGATATACATCTGTTTATTTGGTTTTCAATAGATTCCCCTTTTTCTGTAGCTTTAGACTTTCTTGCATAGATAGCAGCAGTAGGAGCTCCATCTATTAATTTCATTTGTCTTTGTTTCATAAAACATCCCCCTTCGAAACAAGTGTTCTTTTGTATATTATAGCATAACTGACTTTATTTGCAAGCAAAAAGTCAAGGATTCTAATTTTGTGGTTATTGAACTATAGTAAAATTTTCTTAAATAGAGTATATTATATGATATATTATATATAGAGACATACTTATACATAAATCAGGAGTGATAATATGTTGAAGGACAAAGATATTAGAGTAACTTTAATTAGTGAGATTGCTAAATTAAATCAAAATAATGATTATAGGTTAGTAGAAGAATTAGCAGTATGTGATGGTGATGCAAGAGTAGATATTGCTGTGATTAATGGTAAACTATGCGGATATGAAATAAAAAGTGATAGGGATACTTTAGAAAGACTTTCTAGACAAATTGATGCTTACAATAAAACATTTGATTATATAACTATAGTTGTGGGTGAAAAATATAAGGAAAATATAATCCATGAAATTCCAAGTTGGTGGGGAATACAAGTTGCTCTAAAAGATACTAATAAAGTACTTATTAAAAGTATTAGGCCAGCAATTATTAATGATGAAGTAGATGCTCGTTCTGTTATAGAGCTTTTATGGAAAGATGAGATTCTGAAACTATTAAAAAGTAAGGGAATTAAGGGCTTGTCTAATAAAAATAGAAGAAAATTAAGAGATATAGCCATGGAGGCTATACCTCCTAATGAAATAATAGAATATACAAGAGAAGCTTTAAAAGTTAGGAAGGGTTGGAGAGCTGATTAATCACAATTGTAATGTGATGATTAGTGCCAACCTTTCTCCAGGTTGAGAGATTGCCGAAATTTTTCACATCATCATTACATCTAGTATATATATAGTTGTCACCCCAGGAATAATCTTTTCCTGAATAACTTTCGTCATTGATGAGCATTTTACATGATTGTATTACATTTTCTGAATCTAAGCCACCTTTCTTTATAGTTTCTCCTTTTATAATTATAAAAGAATCTTCCGAAGTGTATCTTAAGTTATGTGATAATTTCATATAAGGCTTATATTCAAAGTAACCTGGAGCACTAATACAATAGTCGGAATATATTAAGTTAATATTGTGCTTTGCACTTTGTTTTTTAACAAATTCCCAAAGCTGATAATCATATCTTTTAAACTGATATATTTTATACCTAGAGATTCCACTTAAATACTGAGGAAATGCACTACTTGATAATATTATTCTTCTATAAAGATTAATATCAGGTATAGATTGGAATAGTGCTCTAGCTACTATCTTCTTCTCACTAAAATTGTTTTCATTAATATCTTTTAAATCAATTATTAAATCCACATCATTAATATCTATATATTTTGTTATTTTGCTAATATTTTCTTCCAATTCGTCCAAATCATCACTTGTAATTCTAATGGCTATTCCGTTGCTTGAATAATCCCAAGCTTCCTTTATTGCTTCCTCATCATCTGATAAGAAAACTACTGGAATTACATATTCTGGATCGCATTGGTTTAAAAGTTCAAAGTATATTTCTCCTCCCTTTTCTTCATAAACTTCTTGTAATACATCGAAGTAAAAATATCTATTATCCCAATTAGATAAAGAATCTTCAAACTTAGTTACTTCAAAATCTGGAGTTATTTCTATTAAAGGTATTATTTTATCTTTTATAGAATCATCTAGCTCCTTTAAAGCTTCTTGCTCTCCCTTTTTCCACTTAACAATTGGAACATAAATAAAATCAGATTTCATAAGCAACCCTCCTCTAAAAATAACTTAGAACTAATAGCTAACATTACAAACTAAAATTATAAAATTCATGTGAGCATATTAATCCTCCTTTCTAATGATGCTAAACTAGGGCCCAGACTATTATGTCTAGGCCCTAGTTGTCAGTTTGCCTATCTTTAAATAATTTATCAGTTATAAAGGATCCCAATTTGAAAGATATGTATATTACAAAAAACAATGCTGGGAACCCAATAATTGGATTATCTATATGTACGATTGTGAAATTTCCAATAAAAGCAAATATAAAAATCGAAATTAATACTCTAAGAATTCTACCTTTTTTAGTTGGTTTTGTACTGGTGATGGTACTAGATTTGTCTTTTTTTCTATCGTTAATATTTTTTACTATAAAATTTTCGGAGGAATTACTAGTATTATCAGTATTATCATTAAAAATATCATCTAAGTTTATATTAATTGTATAAGCCAAACCTCTTGCTTCTAAAGTTGGCTGGACACCTTCATATGGGATACCATTTTTAATAATAGTAGTATATTCCCAATCCTTATCAACTTTTGGATTTATAGTATTAGGCAATTTATCTACATTACTTAAAACTACATCCATATCAAGTGCAGGGCATAATTTATATGGAGCTAGTCTAGAAACAAGTTCTTTTTTAATTGCATCCTTGTCAACATGAAATATTCCTTTTGTATCCATTATTCCATAAGAGTACCAAGGATCATTATAAGCATGCATTTGTGCTCTGTGGCAACCAAAAGGATTTGAAGTATACTCACTTGCACCGTAACAGAAGTCAGATTTTCCACTTCTGCATTTATCACCATAACAATAATTTAAGTTTCCTACTATTTTGCGGTCGACCATAGCGCCATTAATTATTACATAACATGATTTCCAGTTTGATACTAACTCGTATAATTTAATGAACTGTAGATATTCACTAGGTTCATCAGAAAAAACAGCCTGATGTAAAATCTTATTATCTACTACATTTTCTATGTATTGTGGGGCTGATTTAGCTAATGCAACAGCCTGGGGGTAGTTCTTCGAAGGAGATTCGCCAAATGAAATACTAATATACCAATCAGGAAAATCTATACTTTTTGGTATGTCAGGTAAGTTTATATTGTCATAAGATTTTTGGGAAGCCTCTTCTTTTTCAATGTTTTTAATCTCTTCATTAATTAATTCATTCTGTTCTGGCAAGAACAATTTATTAGTATTCTTATATTTTATTTTTACAATGTGTTTATAAAATCTTAGGACCCATTTTAGTGCTTCTTTATCTACGTAATGAAGCCTAGAGTACATGTCTTTTTGGAGAGTGCCAGGATATTCTTTTAAATGATTTACTAATTCATTTACAGCTGCCTCACAATTATTTATCCAGGTATGTTGTGCGTATCTCTGAGGTTGATTAAGTATATTTACCTCATAACATCTGTCAATTGCTCTCCTAGCTTTATCCCATTCGCCATATCTCATATACATATCTGGCAATTCGTCTCTGCAGTACATAGTTGGTGGGGTTTCACCCCATTCTTCAATAAACTGCTTGACTACTTTATCCAGAATAGAGAGGATTTTCTCACCAGACTCAAAATATAGTTTAATTTCATCATCTGTACAATTAGTTTTTGATATGTTTCTCATGTTTTCTTGTAGTTTAAAATATTTATCTAAAATATCCACTTGAACACCTCCAATCGTAATATTATTAAGATCATATATCATTTATAAAACATCATGAAATTTTATAATACAGATTGAAAACAGAACATATGTTTGCTATAATATAAGAAACGACATTCGCCACTGGTTGTTTAAAGGGGGTATATAATAGTGGTGGAGGATATAAACTACATAAAAAGCCAAATTGAAAAATTAATAGCCAATTTTACTGAAGAAGAAAAAGAACAATTAATAATTAGTTATATTGAGTATAAAGAAAAAAGCAACTAGATCCATCTGTATCAGTTGCTTTTTTTATTCCTGCTTTTAATAAATTCATAAAGATCTAATAGGTCATCTACTGAATCTTCATTAAATTCAATGCCACGCTCTATAGCTTTCTTCTTTAGTTCTAATAAGAATTTATCCAAATCAGATAGTTTCTCATCTTCTTCTTTATATGGGTATCTTATATCTGAAACACCCATGAGATAATCCAAAGATACATTAAAGTATTCAGCTATTTTCTTTTTAATATCATCATCAGGAGTTCTGGCTCCTGTTTCATACTTTGATATAGCTGAATAAGATAAGTTTAGTTTTTTAGCCAGTTCTTCTCGAGACATATTTTTCTCTTTTCTTAATTGTAATAATCTGTCTTTAAATTCCATAACTCCACCTCTTTGCTACATCTTAACACAATACGTCCAAAATCAAAATAATTTTGGACAAAAAGGGAAAATAATGCTTGACAATGGACAAAACGTCCATTATAATTAGAGATAAGAAAAGGACATTTCGTCCAACATGGAGGTGAAAATATGAGAAAGACTCTAAAAAAGCTAAGATTGGATAGAGGGTTATCAGTAGATGAGATTGCAGATGAATTCAATATTTCATCATCTTACTATTATAAAATTGAAGCTGGCACAAGAAATCCAACTATGAATTTAGCAAAAAGAATCGCAGATTTTTTTGGCAAAGAAATAGAAGAACTTTTTTTTAGTCAGGAAATGGACGAAACGTCCAAGAGTAATCGAACAGCCTAATGGCTTTATATGGAGGAGGTGACTGGAGTGGAAAAATGTATGAATGGTATACCAAAATTATTTCCATATGTAAAGGAGGTGAAGGAAATCTTAAATGATTTTGGAGAGGTAAACAGACTCATAAATGAAAATTGGATACTCATAGGAGTCGTGTCTACCTCTGACAAGACAGTTTTTTCGATGGGGAGATTAGAACTAGACTAATTACCAACCATAATCGGGATAAGGATCTTCTATTTTTTCAGTCTCTTCCTTATTTAATTTTTCATAGTTTTCTTTAGTAATACCTAAAACATAATGAATGGTTTGTTGTTGTGGAGCAATGTCGTGATCATAGCAAGTAGTATAAATTTTTAGCAATTTCCAGCCTCTACTTAACAACTTATTAACTTTATCAGTTGCTATAGACCCTGAGACACTTGAGTAGCCATTTGATGTAATTTCGATAACTCTATCGATGTCAGAAAGATTTAAATCCAATTTGTTCACCCCCTTTCATGTAAATTTTACCATACGGCATGAAAGGGGACAAATAGAAGGGAGATGATTATAATAGCTAAATTACCTATACCAACCATTGAAAAAATAGAAGTTACCTGGAGTGAAAGAGCTGAAGAACAACAGAAAATATTTTTCACTATGATAGGACAAGCAATAAGAAAAGCAGAGATGGCAAATAAAGAGAAAGGAGGGAAAGGAAAGGATGAAACAGATTAGGATAGGAGGCTTTGTATGCATAGCCAAGGATATGCCTTCTAAGATGCAGGAGTTTATTAAGAAGGCAGAAAAGGAACTTAAGGAGTATAGGAAAAAGTCCGCTTGATTATCTTTAATTAGATTATATCAAGAAAAGGGGTGATTTTGAATGAACTCAAGCTATCTAATTGACTATCAAACACCAAGGGAGAATATGAGATTAAGTCGAAATGATGTAGCTGCACTACTAGCAGATAGGGGAATAGAAATTAGTACTGAAAGTCTAGGTTGCTATGAGAGAGGGGTTAGAGATCCTTCACCTGGAATGGTGGTAGAACTAGCAGATATATACAAGGAACCATTTTTAACACAGAGATATTGCAGATACAACTGTGCAATAGGACAGGCCTACAGTTATGAAATATTAGACAACATAGACTTAGATAACTTAAGCAATATAGCACTTAAGCTATTGGAGGAGCATAGAGAATCTCATGATGTCCTAGCTGAAATACTTGTACTAATCACAAACAAAAGAACAAAAAAGGATTTTACAGATTATGAGTATGAGAGACTTAAAAAGAACGTACATGAGTTGCTTGATACAGAACATACTATAGAAATTTTTAAGATTGCATTGAATAAGTTTATAGATATGAAAGAAATGATAGCAGAACACAATGAAAAATGCAGACAAAGAGGTTATACAAGGAGGTGAAAAACTTGAAAGTCGAAAGCTCTTTAGATTTACGTTATAACATAGCAGCTATGTGTGTAGCAATACTTCGAGAAGATATAGCAACGCCAGAGCAAGCCTTTGCAATTATATCTGAGTCTGCATATAGATTAACAGATGAAGATACTCAAGACATGATAAAAATGCTAGAACAAGGCATGAAGCTTGAAGAGGTAGGACAGATATATGGAATGACTAAAGCAGGAATATCTGCAAGAATAAGTAGATATAAAAAAAGGACCTCACAGACGGCTATCTGAAAAGGTCCAGTAGAAAATAAAAATATCGTTTATTTAATTATATCATATTGAAAGGAGAATCAAAATGGATGCTATTGGAATTTATATAAGCCATGTAAATAGAACTAAGTCAGAGATTGAAAAGGAGATGCTATATGCTGCTGAAAAGATTGTTGAATTGGAAAGGACTGTAGAACTAGGGAAACAAGCAGAGAAAGAATTAGAGAAGGTAAGAGAAAGAATGATGGAATTGGCTTTAGAATATGCAAGTCTAAAGGGGGATATGTAAATGGAAAACTTGATGATAGATATTTTAGATGAGGCTTTAGGAATTCAGGAAAACGAAGAAGAAACTTGGAAAATCAAGAATGATGAAGAGGCTGATTGGTGGATTGAATTACATCAAGAGAAATTAGCTGAGGTTAGAAGATTAAGAATTCAACTAGAGAATAAGATAGCTTTTTATCATGAAAAGTTGGACAAGGTAATAAAAGAGGAAGAAGTAATAATTGAGCGAAGAGACAGTAAGCTTTTAGAGTATTTTGAAACACTAGACAAAAAAGATATGAAGAAGACCAAGACTATGTTGAAATATAGGTTACCTAGTGGAGAGTTAGTGAAGAAGTTTAGAGCTCCTGAATTCAAACGTGACAATGATAAATTAACTCTATGGCTAGAGAATAATGGCATGAAGGAATATATAGAAGTAAAGAAACAAGCTAAATGGGGCGAATTAAAGAAAGCTACAGAGGTAATTAACGGAACAGTAGTATTAAAAGATACTGGAGAAATAGTTGAAGGTGTTGAAATTGTTGAAAGACCAGCTGAATTTAAGGTGGAGGTGAAGTAGATGAATAACAATCAAATTGTAGTGCAAGAGAGTAGCCCAATAATGATAATTGATGGGATTAAATTAGATAGAGTGCAGCAGTCAATGGATAAGATCCATCAGTTTCAAAGGGTGATTCAGAATACACTAGTAGAAGGACATGATTATGGCCAAGCGTTTTATGGAGCCAGTAAGCCAAGCCTACTAAAGCCTGGAGCGGAAAAGATTCTTATGCTCCTAGGGCTTAGTAGCGAGTATGAAATCATAGAGAAGATTCAAGACTATGACGAAGGATTCTTTGCATATACAGTTAGGTGTGTATTGAAAAGAGGAAATCAAGTTATAACAGAGGGATTAGGACATTGCAATAGTAAAGAAAAGAAATACGAATCAGATAAGCAGGACAAGTTTATGCTAGGAAATACATGTCTTAAGATGGCAAAGAAAAGGGCTCAGGTTGATGCAGCTCTTACTGTAGGAAGTTTATCAGATATATTTACTCAGGACTTAGAAGATATGGCAGAGTTTAATCAATCAGAAAGGATAGAGACTATGAACCTAAATGATGCAGAGAACATGAAAATAAATTTTGGTAAACATAGAGGAAAAACATTAGGCCAAATTTATAAAGAATCTCCAGATTATGTGGAATGGCTTGCAGGAAAAGCGAATGATCAAGCATTAAGGAAGGCAGCATCAATTCTATTAAACCAGAAAAATAATGCAATCAATAATTTAATGAAGGCAGTAGATGCAACTTTAGAAAAACATCATGGAGATAGTCCAATAGATATGGAAGCAGCATTAAATGATCCAGATTTACCATGGAACGATTCTGATGAGAATGAACCATTTTAGGCTAGGAGTTTTATGCTCCTAGCCATGGAATAGGAGGACACTGAAATGAACTATATGGCTGAAATTAAAGCGTTTTATGATTTAGTACAAGTTAAACAGTTGTCCACAGGGCAAATTGCTTTATGGCATGCCTTAATGCACATAAACAATAAATGCTCTTGGGCAGAGTGGTTTACTGTACCGAATCTAACGCTTGAATTGAATACTGGCCTTTCTAGATCAGGAATTTATAAAGCTAGGAATGTTTTAAAACAATATGGAATTATCGATTTTAAATCAAATGGTACAAAAGCAACTTCTTATAAAATGTTTAGTCTGCTAAATAGTAATCAAGTTAGAGTGCAAGAAAGTAATCAAGAAAAAACAACTCTGCCAAATAGTAAGCAAGATAGTAAACAAAACAGTAATCAAGATGGGAAACAAGATAGAAAGCAATACAGTAATCAAGATGGTAATACATTAAATATACAAGACAATACTATACAAGACAATACTAAAAATAATAGTACTACTACTGAGACTAGCGAGGAATTTAGATTAATTGCAAAAATCTATCAAGATGCTGGTTTTTTAGTGGATGGTTTTACATCAGATTGGATTATGAGCTCTTTAGACATGTATGGCTTTGAGTGGGTAAAAAATGCACTCCTAGAGGCTGAAAGACAGGGAAAGCGTAGCAGAAAATATGTTGAGGGTATACTACAAAATTGGGAAAGAAGCGGAGGTATGAGACTATCTACAAACTCTTCAAGAAATAATGTAAACCAAGATAATACAATGTCTGATTATGGGTGGTGATTAAGTGGATTATTTGGAGTTTTTAAGGAGATCTATAGAACAAAATGAGAAAGAAGCAAAGGAGCTAATTCTTAAAGAAAGACAAAAGAAAATAGAAACCCTGCTAAATAAAAGTGGTATACCTAAAAGGTTTAAGAATGCTACATTTGCAAATTACAATC